>JACSSI010000848.1 GCA_014879345.1 Anaerolineae bacterium
GACTATGAGCAGCCAGGATGTGGTTCCGCAAGCGCCGACGTTTATCACAACGGCCGTTCTGGATGGTGAGGAGCGCCTGCTTATTCTCGACGAGGCTGATAGCAAGCCGCTACTCTATTACCCCGACGGCCACTATGACCAGTCCGCCACCGAACGCTGGGCCGAGGTAGCCGCCCATGTCACCCAGCCCATCGGCGCTATTGTCGATCCCGATTGGTTGTATGTGGCCGACGCCGCCCATGCCCGGCTCATCGTTTTCCGCCACGATGGCACATTTGTGGGTGTGGTTCCCAGCAGCAGCCCTTTGGCCGGGTTGGCGCTAGATTGTCAGGGACGGCTCCTCTTGCACCCGGGCGGGGGTGGACAGGTGCAAAAACTGGAAACGGCCGTTGCCTTTAGCGAATGCGGCATCTTCCTGGCCGGGCCATACACCGGCTTAGGCACACCACCCGTCTGGCATCGCCTGCAAGCCGACCTGGCCGACCTGCCCGAAAACTGCCACATCCAATTTTTCACCTATACCAGCGAAACGGCCGACAGCAGCAGCCCACCCGCCCCACCCGTCAGTTGTGATACCAGCGCCACGCTCCTGCCCACCGGCAGCGCCGCCCTAAATACCTGGCTACCCGCGCCCGTTGACAGCAATGATTTTTTGGTGCTGAATGCACCCGGCAGCTACCTCTGGCTGGCTGGGCGGCTGCAAGGCGATGGCACAGCCACGCCTGTGTTGCCCCAAATAAAAGTCAGCTACAACCATGAAGGCTGGGCAACCCATCTACCCGCCATTTTCAGCCAAGACCCCACCCGCCGCGCCTTTTTAGACCAATCGCTGGCCCTGTTTGAAAGCATGTTGGCGGATGAAGAAAGCCTGATGGCAGCCCTGCCGCAGCTATTTGATCCCTGGGCCGCGCCCAACGACAATGCGCCTGAATCATGGCTGGATTGGCTGGCGGGGTGGCTGGCTTTTGACCTGGATGAACAGTGGTCAGAAACACAGCGGCGGCAGGCATTAGCAGAAGCGTTTGCCGCTTACGGCAAACGCGGAACCGTGGAAAGCTTGCGCGAGTTGATTCGGTTATACGCGGGAGCCACAGCCCATATCAGCGAACCGGCTCGCTTTGCCAACTTGTGGTCGTTGGGCGAAACCTCAACCCTGGGTTTCGATACCATGATAGCGCCAGCCCACGCCCAAGGGGCGGTTGTGGGCAATACGGCCACGCTTGATCAATCTCATTTAATACCAGAAGAGGATTACGGCGCACCCTTGTTTGATGAGTTTGCCCACCGCTTTTGTGTGCAGGTATACGCCTCTGATCTGGCAGTTGCTGGCACAGAAAATCGTATCCATGACATTGTGGAGCGGGAAAAACCAGCCCACACCACCTATCATCTGTGCTTGATTGAAGCAGCTATGCGCGTGGGTTTTCAGGCACGACTAGGCATCGACACCATTGTTAGCGGTGGCCCACCAGATTTGGTACTGGCTGAACCCCAAGCACTCGGCATTCACACGGCATTGGCCGCCGCCCCAGAATCAGAACAGCGCCGTCGCCGTTTGGGCCATGATGCCCGGGTGGGGGCGCAGGATATGACGTTGACATAATGGGATGCCCCTCTCCCCAGCCCTCTCCCCCATGGGGCGAGGGAGCAAGTCCCCTCTCCCTTTGGGAGAGGGTTAGGGAGAGGGAAAACCAGAGAACTAGCATCATTATTAGGAGGTTGGACGATCTATGAACAACTATGATGAAGCCTTAAAACAGTTGACAGCGCCAGCACGCAATAAATATTTTTATGGCAAACTGCTGGATGTCATGCATTTTGAAATGGAGCAGCGCTATATGAATCGCAAGCGCTGGCTTCTGAATCGGTTGAGTGTAGGCACGGGCGTGTTGTGCGGCCTGGAGGTGCTGGTGGCCGATGACGGGCAGTGCCTTTGGATTCGGCCCGGTGTGGCGATAGATCCGTTGGGGCGCGAGATCATCGTGCCAGAACCCTATTGCCTGGAAAACATACGCCAGCCAACCGACAGCAACGGCCGTTCTGACGGCGATCCCATAGCAGGTGAAGGGGTGGTCACAATTTGCCTCTATTACCATGAATGCGAGGTGGAACCCGTGCCAGTGCTGGTGGGCGATTGTGATACGCGCCAGGAATGTGCCAACAGCACCATCCGTGAACGCTTCCGCCTTCAGATTCACGCCAATGCGCCGACGAATGAGCCGGGGCAGATCAGTGATGAAGATTGCCGCACCATCTTCCCGCGTGGCGAAGTGGACGACGGCTTCCCCCATCGGCAGGCAGCGTGTGAAACACTATCCGGCCTCTGCCCCGAACCAACCGACGCTTGCGTGGTGTTAGCAACCGTCGCCTTACCAGCCGATGCAGAAACAGCGGTGGTGGTGAATTTATGTGAGTACAGAACGGCCGTTTACAGCAATACCATGCTCGCCGATTTACTCATGTGCCTGGCAGCGCGGGTAGACGAATGCTGCCGGATGCGCCTGCTGCGTTACGTTTCTGGCGACGGGCAGG
>JACSSI010000044.1 GCA_014879345.1 Anaerolineae bacterium
AGAATGCGGCTGTTTATGCGGCTGATTTGGACGAGGGGGTGTTTGCTGAAACGGCCGTTCTCGCCTATCAATACAATATCCACATTGTCGGTTCCTGCCTTTCTCAATTAGGTGACGGCAAAATTGGCAACACGGCCGTTTTCTTCAACAATAATGGCACCATCCTGGCCGACTACAGCAAAATCCACCTCTTCCGCCTCATGGACGAACACCAATTTCTCACTGCTGGCAACCACTTAGCAATCGCTGAAACTCCCTGGGGCAAAATGGGGCTGGCAATTTGCTACGACTTGCGCTTCCCTGAACTGTTTCGCAGCTACGCTCTGGCCGATTGCATCCTCACCTTCTTGCCGGCTGAATGGCCTCATCCGCGCCTGGCACATTGGCAAACTTTGCTGCGTGCCCGTGCCATCGAAAATCAAATGTACCTTGTTGCTTGCAATCGGGTGGGGCAATCAAAAGGGAGTGATTTCTGCGGTCATTCTTGTATTATCGACCCGTGGGGAGAAGTGCTGGTTGAAGGCGGGGAAGCGGAAGAATTCGTAACGGCTGAGATTGATTTGGAAAGGGTAACGGCCGTTCGCAGCACCATTCCTGTCTTCAAAGATCGACGCCCTGCCATATACGAACATCCCTTCAATCAAACTCATAAGGACAGTGCATGAAATCTGCCGCCATGCCTTTAGAAGAAATAAAAACCACAGCCATGCCTGTCACCCTGCAAGAATGGCGAACCCTCATCTTAAATTGGATTCTGCGGGGCATGTTAGCATTTTGGCTAATTCTCCTAATATGGGGATTTATCGTTGCCTTCATCATCCAAACCCCCACCGATTCGCCCACAGTAACACCAATCCTCATTGGCATCTACACAATTAGCGCCCTCATCACCTTCACTGTCACCTACTTCACCCAGCTCGGCTTTAAGGTGCGGGCAGTCGTCTTCCTGGCCTTGCTCTACAGCTTTGGTGTCATCGACTTGCTGTTACAAGGGTTTAACGGAGAAGGGCAACTGTATTTACTCGCTTTCGTAGCATTAGTGGCCGTTTTCTTTGATTTGCGGCGAAGTATCTATGCCCTTATCCTCAGCTTCATTACCATCATACTTATCACCATCTTGCAAGCTGTCGGCATGTTGCCCAATGCATCCTTGATAGTAGCCACCAATTCCCCAGATTATGTTAAATTGTTAAATGGTAGTGTCGTCTTTATCGTGTTGAGCATTTTAGTCGTACTTTCCATTACCTACCTCATAAACAGCCTGGAAACCAGCCTGGCACAGGCTCAGAAAGAAAAAGATTTTGCCAATGCCGTTTTAGAGAAATCTGGCACATTAGTCGTTTTATTTGAGCCAGACGGCAAAATCCTCCGCTTCAACAGAGCCAGTGAAATCATTTCCGGTTATCTTAGCCATGAAATGATTGGAAATTATGCCTGGGATTATTTGCTAACACCGGATGGCGCAGATTTGACCAAAACAGCATTTGCCCAAATCAATGCAGACCTGGAACCAGTTTCTTATGAAGGTTATTGGCGTTCCAAAAACGGTCAACGCTCATTAATAGCCTGGTACTGCGCCCCCCTGGTTGGAGAAAACAATCAAGTCGAATCAATCATCAGCACAGGCGTAGATATAACCTCATATAAAGAGACAGAAGCAGACCGGAGCCGCCTATTTGAATCAGAACAGGAGCAGCGTCTGTTTGCAGAAACCTTAGCAGAAGTCACATTATCATTAACCTCACAAACTCATCCCGAAGATGTGCTAGACAACATCCTGCGGCAAGTGCAGCGAATCGTGCCCTTCAAAGCTGCCCACATCGCCTTGTTAGAAGGCGACATGTTGCGCGTAACCCGCTGGCAAGGGTATGAAGCATATGGGGAAGATAATGTTTTTCCCAATATGATCCAGTCACTGGCATCTTTGCCGCTCGATCGAGAAGTGGTTGCCACGCGCAAACCGTTGGTAGTGGCCGATACCCGGCAGAATCCTAATTGGCAATTTTTCGAAGGTAATGCCTGGGTTCGTTCTTATTTATGTGTGCCAATTTTGCAGCAAGATGAAGTGTTAGGTCTGCTGCGCATAGATGGGGACCAGGCCAACGAATTTTCACAGGATGATGCCCATAGCTTACAAAACCTGGCAAATACCATGGCGATTGCGCTGGCAAACAGCCGTCTCATGCAGGAAACCAGGCAAAAAGCACGCCAGGTGCAGCGAATTCTCGATACAGTTCATGATGGCATTCTCTTGTTGGATGGGAACTATCAAGTGGAATTGGTTAATCCTGCTGCATCCTCATATCTGCCGCTGCTCACCGATACGCCAATAGGTGAACCTATAAAACTACTGGCGGGTCAACCGATTCGTAACATTGTGCAGCCACCACCTGCTGGTGCTTTGTGGCATGAAATTGTGCTTAACCATCCGCAAATGACGTTTGAAGCGGTGGCGCAGCCGATTGAAGCAGGCGGCTGGGTATTGGTAATCCGTGATATTACAGAGTCACGCAAGCAGCAGCAGTATGTGCAGGCGCAAGAACGGCTGGCGATGGTGGGTCAGATGGCAGCTGGTATTGCGCATGATTTTAACAACATCATGACGGTGATCATTCTGTATACGCAGATGTTATTAAAATCACCTGAATTGCCGGACGGTTTGGTCACTCGGATGAACACGATTTTTGATCAATCCAAGCTGGCTGCCAATTTGATCTCACAGATTCTTGATTTCAGTCGTCAATCAGACATGAAACGACGGCCAGTTCATATGCTGCCTTTCCTGAAAGAATTAACCAAAATGTTAAAGCGCACGCTGCCGGAGAATATTGATATTCGCCTTGATTTTGATGAAGGTGATTACATTATTAATGCAGATTTGACGCGGATGCAGCAGGTGGTCATGAATCTGGTGGTGAATTCACGGGATGCAATGCCTAAGGGGGGGACGCTGCGTCTGGATTTAGCGCAGCTTGTGGTGGAAGAGAGCAAACCCAGGCCGTTGCCTGATATGCAAGCAGGGGAATGGATTCGGTTGCAAGTCATTGATACGGGTATGGGAATTCCGCCGCAGAATCTTGAGCATATTTTTGAGCCGCTTTTTACCACCAAAGAGCGGGGAAAAGGCACTGGTTTAGGGTTGGCGCAGGTATATGGCATTGTTAAACAGCATGATGGCTTTGTCAATGTCGTCAGTGCCGTGGGTGAAGGTACTACGTTTACGCTTTATCTGCCGGTGCAGCGAGCTGGCGATTTTGCCAGCTTGAAATCTGACCAGATGGTATTGGTCAGTGGGCATGGTGAAAAGATTCTTGTGGTTGAGGATGACGAGATTACGCGCAAAGCGATTTGTGCGATTTTGGAGACATTTAATTACGAGACCTCAGAAGCAGTGGATGCAAGTGAGGCGATTCGCCTGTTTGAATTTTTTGCTGATGACATTGCCCTGGTTTTGAGTGATATGGTGATGCCTGGCATGAACGGGGATGAGATGCTGACCTATCTGCAAGCCAAGCGGCCTGACATCCGCATGATTATTATCACTGGTTATCCTTTTGCGGATCGTGACAGGGTGCCTTTGCGTGAAGGAATTGCTGATTGGTTGCAGAAGCCGTTTGAAGTGGAAGAACTTGTGAAAGCGATTCAAACGGCTCTGCCATCCAGTACGGCTGGCTAACTTTTCTCTAGCATTTTTCGGCGGTAATGTTCATCGGGGCGGGAGTCGATGCGAGCCACATCTGCTTTTGTGAGGAAATTGGGGCCACCCAGGGCATAAGTTCCCAAGATGATGCGGGCTGTTTTGACGTACATGGCGGTGATGCGCAGCACTTCATCGGCCGTTTTGCCGAGCGCAATGAGACCGTGATTTTTCATGAGGATCACTTTGGGGGAACGGCCGTTTTCATCCTGATACCTTTCAATTGACTCTTTTATAGCTTTTGCCAACGGTAAACCGGGGTCGGTATACGGCACAAAGGCGGGGCCAGGGCCACACACCACGATTTCATCCGGGAACAACCGACCGGCAATCGCTGCTTCTGCTTGCTGCGAACAGAGGATACTGTTAACGGCCGTTGGGTGCGTATGCCCGATAAAGTTTGCCTCTCCAATCGTCAAGGCCATAGCGTGGAACGTTGTTTCCACAGAGGGGTGGAAGGGGATAGATTGATCGACACGGGCGGCGTTGAGCGCATCTTTAACGGCCGTGTCCGACAAACCATCTTGTTCAAATAAAGCCAGCACCGGTTCAAAATTGATTTGCACAAAGCCTTTCTCGCTGATGCCGTGCAGGGAGGTGCCGCTCGCTTTTACACAAAACGTCTTCTCATCCACCCGCGCCGAAGTGTTACCTTCGCCTAAAATCACATAATCCCGCGCCGGTTCACCCAGCGTCTGCGACATTTGTACTAACTCAGTCAAAACAGTTGTCATCATGCACCTTCTAAACCTGACAATAAATTATCCGGGTAACGGTAGGGGCGTGGCCTTGTGCCCGCCCATGTTAGGGCGACCACAAGGGTTCGCCCCTACCCAGAGCCATTACCTGTTCCTGTTTTTAAACTGTAACGAACCCTGTCAGGTTTTTAATTTTCCGCATACTAGCACCCAAAACGGCCGTTGTCAATAAAAACAAATAATATCGAAAGTAAAACGAAAGATATTGACAATGCAAACGCAAGAAAGTAAAATTACGCCATGATACAAATGCGCCACCAGCAAATCCTGGAAATCCTTTCCCAACAGCAGACAGCTTCCGTGTCTGAGTTGAGCGATCAACTGGCTGTGTCCGCCGTCACCATTCGCGCAGACCTCAACCAGTTGGCAGAAGATGGACAAGTGGTACGCACGCATGGCGGCGCACGACTGGCAAAAGAGAGTAAGCGGCAGGAACAATCGTTTGCCATGCGCCAACAATTTAACGCCGATGCGAAACGGCGTATTGGTAGATTAGCGGCCTCTTTTGTATCTCCGGGTGAATCGATTTTGCTGGATGCGTCGACAACGGCCGTTGCCGTCGGCCAGGCGCTCAAAGAAATGCCCCAACTCGACAACATCACTGTCGTCACCACCGGAATCTGGACGGCGCTGGAACTGCTGGGCGCACCCCATATCAATGTGGTACTCGGCGGCGGACAGGTACGTAATACCTCTGGCTCTATCGCTGGTGTGATTACCAACGAAATCTTGGAGCGCTTCAATTTTAGCAAAGCGTTTTTAGGCGCATGGGGCATCGACATTGAAGAAGGGCTGACAGACAGCCCGTTGATGGAAGTGGAACTGAAGCGCGTCATCATCCAAAACAGCCGTGAAATCATCGCGGTGGTGGATGGCAGCAAGTTTGACCGCCTGGGTTTGGCTTCTTATGCCGCACCGGAGCAAATCCAGCGCATTATCACGGACGAAACAGCACCTCCCGACATGCTTACCGCGTTTGCAGCCAAAGGCATTGACGTATGTGTGGCACAGGCGGGATCATAACCATGGCGCAAGTGAAATTATTTGGCGGATTGCAGCGGAAAGCAGGCACAACGGCCGTTACCATCCCCGGCAGCAATATTCAAGCACTCTTACAAAATTTATTCGTCACACATCCTGAACTGGAAACGGCCGTTACTGACGACCAGCACCACCTTCAACCCCACGTGCGCGTCATGGTCAACGGCCATGATATTGAACTGGGAGATGGGTTGGAAACGGCCGTTACCGATCAGGATGTCATCGCAATCTTTCCCCCCATCGCGGGTGGATGATAGTGAACCGTAAACAGTGAACAGTAGGCAGTAAACGACATAATAAACTGTACACTGTACACTGAAAACTGTTCACTCAAAAGGAGTTAAAATGGAAGGTTGGGCAGGAAAAATCCTCGACATAGACCTCACCAGCGGCAGCATCGAAACACTGCCGCTCGACATGGAAATGGCTCGCCTGTTTCTCGGTGGACGCGGCCTCGGCGCTCGTCTGCTGTGGGACTTAGTGGGGCCGGAAGTTAAACCCCTCGATCCTGAAAACGCGCTGATCTTCACCACGGGTCCAATCACCGCCAGCAGTTCCCAGACCAGCAACCGCTTCAACGTCAGCACCAAAAGCCCGCTGACCAACACCCTGCTCCACGCCAACAGCGGCGGCTGGTGGGGGATGCAGTTCAAACGCACCGGCTACGACGCCATGATCATTCGTGGCAAGTCAGAAACGCCCGTCATGATCAGCATCACCGAAGCGGGCATCAGCATCGACGACGCCAGCGACCTGTGGGGCAAAACCGTTTTCGAGACCACCGAAGCACTCGGCCAAGATCGCAACAAACGCAACGTGCTGTGCATCGGGCCAGCCGGAGAAAATCTGGTACGTATCGCCGCCATCATGAACGACAAAGAGCGCTCATTGGCACGCGGTGGCGCTGGCGCCGTCATGGGCAGCAAAAACCTCAAAGCCATCGTGGTTGAAGGTAAAGAGAAAAATAAGCCAGCCGATAAAGATCAATTCAAATTTATGCTCTACGAAACGGGCAAACTGATCAAAGCCAGCCCGCTGACTTCACAAGCGCTGCCTGAATTTGGCACCACCGTGGTCATGAACGTCGTCAACGAAATCGGTGCATTGCCCACCCGTAACTTCCAGGAATCCCAATTTGAGGATGCCCACAAAATCAGCGGCGAAACCATCACCGACACCATTTTGGTGAAAAATCAGGCATGTTGGGCTTGCCCCATCACCTGCACCCGCATCACCAAAACAGCCAGCGGCGAAGAAGGTGAAGGCCCCGAATTTGAGTCGGCCTGGGCATTTGGCGCACAGTGCGGTGTGGGTGACTTGGATGCGATTACAGAAGCTAATTTCCTGTGCAACGACCTGGGTATTGACACCATTTCGATGGGCAATACCATCGGCTGCGCCATGGAAATGGCTGAGAAAGGGTTCATCGACAACGATTTGCGTTTTGGCGATGCCACCAAGTTCAAGGAACTCATTCGTGAGACGGCGTACCGTGAAGGCTTGGGTGACGATTTGGCCGAAGGCAGTTACCGGCTGGCCGAAAAATACGGCGCACCGGAACTGTCGATGACGGTCAAGAAGCTGGAACTGCCCGCCTACGACCCACGCGGGATGCAAGGGCAAGGTCTGGTTTACGCCACCTCTAATCGAGGCGCTTGCCATGAAACGGGCAATATGCTCGGCCCCGAAGTGCTGTCGCTGCCTCGTCTGATTGACCGCTTTGCCACACAGGGCAAGGCGGGCATTGTCTCCGTCCATCAAAACTCAGCGGCTGTGATTGACAGCCTGGTTTACTGCAAGTTTTCCGCGATGGCGGTGGCTGAAGAGTTCTTTGCACGCACGTTAACGGCCGTTACCGGCCAACTATTCACCGCCGACGACCTCATGAAAGTGGGGGAGCGCGTCTGGAATCTGGAGCGTCTCTACAACCTGCGTGAAGGCTTCACCAGCGCAGACGACACCCTGCCCGACCGACTGCTCAACGTCCCCGTGGCCGAAGGCCCCAGCGAAGGCTTCGTCGCCAACCTCGACCCCATGCTCGTCGAATATTACCAATTCCGAGGCTGGGACGAAAACGGCGTACCGAAACCAGAAAAATTAGAGGAATTAGGATTGGCAGAGTTAGTCCAGCCTGTCATGTAGATAGATGGCGTAGTGCGTAGTGTGTAGTACAAACCTTACGCACTACGTACTACGCACTACGGAAAAAAACCATGATTGATCAACGACTTTACGAAGAATTCCGCGATATTGGCCGCGACATTTTTGTCACCGGTATGACCAGTTCGCACGGCGGTAACATGAGTGTGCGCGTGGGCGACAAAATTATCATCAAACGACGTGGCGCACAGTTGGGTAGGCTCAAACGCACTGATTTTGTCGAGACCAGTTTCAAAGGCAAAGACAGCGGCATCATCCGCGCCAGCACCGAACTGATTGTCCACCGCGCCATCTACGAAAAAACCTCAGCTTTGGCCGTCGTCCATGCCCATCCGCGCACCGCCATTGTCTTGAGCCTGAGCCGGGACGAGATTATCCCCATCGACAACGAAGGCTCCTACCTGCTGCGTAAAATTCCGGTGGTGACGGTAGAACTGGCATCCGGTTCCAAAGAGATGGCCGAAAAAGTGTCTGATGCGCTGCAAGGCTACAAAGTGATCATGCAGCGCGGCCACGGCTGTTTCGCCGTCGGCCAAACGCTGGAAGAAGCGTACGCCTGGGTCTCCGCTCTGGAAGAGGTCAGCGACATCATCCTGGAGCATAAACTCATGGGCGAAGAGATGATTGAATACCGCAAGCATAGTGAAGGGTATAAGAATTGGTAGAGAAGATTAAAGAAAAAAGATTAAAGATTGTGTTCCCAGCTACCAATCTTTAATCTTCAATCTTTGTTCTTCAGTTGCATACAAACATGAAACAAAAAACTGTTTTGGCCGTTGATTTAGGCGCTGAATCTGGACGCGTGATGGCGGTACATTTTAACGGCCGTTCCCTCGACCTCCAGGAACTCAACCGTTTCCCCAACACAACGACCACCGTCAACAACACCCTCCATTGGGACTTTTTGCGTCTGTGGCGTGACATTCAGGCGGGCATTGCCCAAGGCAAAGCGCTCAATCCCGCCAGCATTGGCGTCGATACCTGGGGTGTGGATTTTGGCCTGTTGGACAAGCAAGGCACCCTTATCGGCAACCCCGTTCACTACCGCGACAGTCGCACCGTGGGTAAGATGGAGCGCGTCTTTGAGATTGTGCCGCGCAGTGAGGTGTTTGCCCAAACGGGCATCCAGTTCATGGAACTCAACACCCTCTACCAACTGATGAGCCTCGTGGACAGCCAATCCCCCCAACTAGACATCGCCGATACCCTGCTTTTTTCGCCCGATTTGCTCAACTATTGGCTGACTGGGGCGAAAGTGTGCGAATCCAGCATCGCCTCCACCTCCCAAATGGTCAATCCGCAAACTGGCTCTTGGGCCACAGACCTGCTCGATAAACTGGGCATTCCTACCCATTTTCTGCCGGAAATTGTGCCATCTGGCACGCGCCTGGGCGACTATGATGGCATTCCCGTGATTGCTCCCGCCTGCCATGATACCGGCAGTGCCGTCGCCGCTGTCCCCGCGCAAACGAAAGATTTTGCTTATCTGAGCAGCGGAACCTGGAGCTTGTTTGGCCTGGAGATACCACAGCCTATTGTGAATGAAGCTGCGTTGGCCGCCAATGTCACCAATGAAGGCGGTGCGTATGGCACGATTCGCCTGCTCAAAAATGTGATGGGCTTGTGGCTGGTGCAGCAAAGCCGTGTCACCTGGAAGGCGCAAGGGGAAGAACTCTCTTATGGCGAACTGGTAGAGATGGCACGAACTGCCTCCCCGCTGCGTTCACTGGTCAACGTGAATGATTCCCGGTTCATTGCCCCAGGTGATATGCCCTCTCGGGTGCAAGCCTTTTGTGAAGAGACGGGTCAGCCTGTGCCGCAAAGCAAGGGCGAAATCATCCGCACGATTTTGGAGAGTTTGGCCTTGGCGTATCGGGATTCATTGGCTCAAGTATCTTCGGTGACTTCGACAAGCTCAGCCACCGAAGCCGCCGTTTCTAACCAACCAGTCAGCGTTGTCCACATCGTCGGGGGTGGCACGCAAAATAAACTGCTCAACCAGATGACGGCCGACGCTACGGGTTTACCCGTCATCACAGGCCCGATTGAGGCAACGGTGATCGGCAATGCGCTGGTACAATTGATCAGCTTGGGCGAAATCGCCAACCTCGCTGAAGCCCGCCAAATTGTGGCAGAAATGGGTGGCATGGAAAATTACGAGCCGGATAAAAAGGAAACGGCCGTTTGGCAAGCCGCCTACGAAAAATATCAAAGATTAAAGATTGAAGATTGAAGACAAACTGACTACCAGACTAACGACTAATAGACTAACGGACTAAACATGAACTTTGAACGCTTACACCCCCGCGACCAACTCGTCGCTATTATGAACCGCATTTACCACAACGGCATGACCACCCTTTCCGGTGGTAATCTCTCCATCAAAGATGAAACGGGCGACATCTGGATTACGCCGTCTGGCGTCGATAAAGGCACGTTAACGGCCAAAGATATGATGTGTGTGCAGCCAGACGGTACCATCATCGGCCCGCACAAACCATCCTCCGAATACCCGTTCCACCGTGCCATTTACGAACAGCGCCCCGATTTAAACGCCATCGTCCATGCCCATCCACCCGCATTGGTTTCGTTCAGCATCGTGCGCCAAATTCCAGATACCCACATCATCCCACAGGCCAATCATCTGTGTGGTCCGGTAGGGTATGCGCCTTATGCCCTGCCCGGCAGTGAAGAACTGGGCGCCAATATCGCCGCCACCTTCTCCGAAGGGTACAACATTGTCATTTTGGAGAATCATGGCATGGCAGCTGGTGGGTCTTCACTGCTGACCGCTTTTCAGCGGCTGGAAACGCTCGATTTTTGCGCCCGCACCCTCATCGCGGCCAAAAGCCAGGGCGAAGTTAAAACCTTATCCGATGCGGAACTAAACTTTTTCGACCATCGGCACAATATTTTGCCTGAATTTTCGCATGTGGTTGTGCCTAGCAAAGAGCGGGAACTGCGCCAACAAATTATTGAAATTGTGCATCGGGCAGTTGACCGCCATTTGATGATCAGCACGGAAGGGGTGGTTTCAGCACGGCGGGATGCACATAGTTTCCTCATTACGCCGACTGGTCGAGACCGAGCCACATTATCGGCTGAAGATGTGGTATTGATTCAAAATGGCGCCAGAGAGATGGGGAAACTGCCTAGTCGTGCGGTACGATTGCATCAGGCAATTTACGACGCTCATCCTGATATCAACTGCATCATGACGGCGCAATGTCCCCATGTGACCGCGTATGCCATCACCTCAGGCCGTTTTGACTCGCGCACGATTCCAGAAAGCTATATTTTGCTGCGCGATATGCCCATCATCCCGTTCAAGACAATGTATGCCAACCCTAAAGAGGTGGCGGATAAGGTGTCGTGGCATGATCCCGTTTTGCTGGTGCAAAATGATTGTGTGCTCACGATTGGGGTGAATATTTTGCAGGCGTTTGACCGTCTTGAAGTGGCTGAGTTTAGCGCGAAATCGTTGCTGGAAACGGCCGTTCTCGGCCAAATGGCTCCCATCGGTAATGAAGAAATACGGGATTTAGAAGTGGCGTTCTCTTTAACTTAAATCGGTGCAGATTAGGACAATCTCCAGGTTTCTCCAAAAGCGTGGTGGTTTTGCAACAGCAAGCGCGAGAATGGAAAAATGGCGAAAACGAGTAAAACAGCTCAAAAGAGAAACTTACGCGCTTTATCTTGCTTATAAAGATACGCGCGTTTCCTGGTATGCGCGAATCTGGGTGGCGCTGGTGGTTGGTTATGCGTTGAGTCCCATTGACCTCATCCCTGATTTCATCCCTGTGTTGGGCTATTTGGATGACCTGATTTTGATTCCGATTGGCATTTTTATTGCCATTAAGCTCATTCCTGAGCCAGTATTGACTGAGTGTCGTGAGAAGGCGGCCGTTGAAATGGGGGAGGGAATGGAAGGGGGATGGAAAACGGCCGTTATAATCATAACAATCTGGGTGAGTTTGGCGCTGTTAGTGGGATATTGGGTTATCCGGCTGGCAGGGAACTCGTAAAAGTTGTTCGACTTACTTTGACTACTTTCCGCACTACGCACTACGCACTACTTCAACCTTCACTGTTGCCTGCACCCGCTCAAAATCAGCCATCTTAAATTGCCCAGCGCCAATAATCAGGGTGTTGGCAGTCCCTGCGGCCACACCTTGCACCACCGCTTCGGCAAACGGCAAGCCTTTGCTAAACCCATAGACCAGACCGCCCAGCATACAATCCCCAGAACCGACGGCGCTTATCGCCTCAACCTGGGGATTTTGCACATGCACCACCTCGTTTCCCCTGGCGGCAATTGCACCGTTTTTCCCCAGCGACAACACCACAATCGTCTCATACCGATTTGATATGACAGCGGCGGCGGCTGCGAATTCGGCCAATGTGTGTGGCTCCTGCGCCGCTAAAATGGCAACTTCTGTTTCGTTGGGCTTGATGAGAAATGGTTTGGCGGCGACGCCTTGCAACAGCGCTTCTTTGCTGCTGTCGAGGAAGGCTGGCACATTGGCTTCGTGCGCAATCTCGATGAGCTGCGCATACATGTCTTGGGGTACGCCAGGGGGAAGAGAGCCGGAAAGGGAAACGGCTTCATAGTCGTCCACAATTTCTCGAAAATGAGCCACCATCTCCGCCACCTTCTCCGGCGGCACCGGATCGCCATTCTCGTAGATTTCCGTTAGCACTTGATTGCGACTGTCCAAAATAGAGGTGCAGGTGCGCGACTCAAAATCGGTGTAGACAAAATCGGTGGCAATGCCTTCTGTTTGCAGTGCTTTCTCAATAAACTGTCCGGCCGTGCCGCCAACCCAGCCCGTCACCACCGGCTTTTCGCCAAACGTGTGCAGGGCGCGAGCCACATTGCACCCCTTGCCCCCCGCCAACGATTTCACCGCTTCTGGCCGGTGAATCACACCCAGTTCAAAGCCATCGACAACAATTGTCTTGTCAATGGCGGCGTTTAGATTGACACAAAGAATCATGATTTTCTCAATGAATGAAGATTAAAGATTAAAGATTAAAGATTGGAGATTGGAGATTGGAGATGTCTTCACGCTTTAATCTTCAATCTTCAATCTTTTCTTTTACGCTTTCCCCGCCGCGCCCACAAAGCGCAGCCGTTCCCGCACCACTTCAACTTGCGCGTCACGGCCGGGGCCAAGATATTTGCGCGGATCGACCAGTTCACCATCGGCGGCTAATACCTCACGGACAGCGCCCGTGAAGGCTTTGCTCAGTTGTGTAGCAATGTTGACTTTTGCCAGGCCCAACTTGATGCCTTTGGCGATGTCGTCGTTGTTGACACCGGATGAGCCGTGCAAAACCAGTGGCGTATCCACACGTTTCCGAATCGCTTGCAGCCGTGCCAAATCCAGCGAAACAGACTTGTCTTTTAGGCCATGCACGGAACCCAGCGCAATCGCCAGAATGTCAATGCCGGTGGCGTTGACAAAGGTTTCGGCTTCATCGGGGTTGGTCAGGTCAAGGTCGGCGGGGTCTAGGTGAGCGCCGTCCGGTTTGGGTACTTCGCCAATTTCAGCTTCCAGGCATACGCCCCGCGAATGGGCGATTTCACAGAGCCGTTTGGTGGTGGCGATGTTTTCGGCCAAAGGCAAATAGTCGCCATCAAACATGACGGAGGTGAAGCCGAGGGCGATGGCTTGCAGCACTTCCTGTTCAGTGGCGTGATCCAGATGCAGGGAGATCGGCACGTCAACGCTGTTTGCCGCAACTTTGCCGATGGCGGCCATGTATTGCAGACCCAAAATTTCGTTACCGCTGCCGACATATTGCAGGGCGCGGTGGCTCACTTGAATGATGGCCGGGGCATTTTCAGCCTGCGCCGCCAGCACGATAGATTGCATCTGTTCCAGCGTGTTAGCGTTGAAGGCGGCGATGCCGTAGCCTTCCTGGTAGGCTCGTTGAATGTAGGGGAATACGTTTTGTAGGGTCATGGAAAAATCTCCTGAGGCCTGGAGCGCGAACGTCTCGTTCGCTTTGTGCAGGCGAGACGCCTGCGCTCCTGTTATGGCTGCATCATGATTTTGCGATGGGTGAGGGTGTGGCTGCCGATTTGGGCGAAGATTTCCGGCGCTTCAGCCAACGGGATGCGATGGGAAATCATCGTGTCCATGTCCAGCCCGCCGTCGAGCAGGGCGTCTACCGTTTCTGTCCATTCATGCCCGGGGAAGGGGGCGGAATAAGACATGAAACAGCCGATAATGCTCAGTTCACGGCGCATCATGTTTTCGATAAACGACATGGGCAAGGATTTATCGAGGGGTTGGTTGCCGCCGCAGATGACTTTGCCACGCGGACGGGTAATAGGCACGGTTATTTC
>JACSSI010000849.1 GCA_014879345.1 Anaerolineae bacterium
ATGGTGCTGCTCACCAGCAACAACACCCGCGAACTCAGCGAAGCCCTCAAACGGCGCTGCCTCTACCTCTATGTCGATTACCCCGCCCAGGATGCGGAACTCGACATCGTGCGCCTCAAAGTGCCAAATCTAGCGCCAGAACTAGCCCATCAAGCCGTCGCCATCGTGCATCAACTGCGTAACATGGATTTGCGTAAAGTCCCCAGCATCAGCGAAACACTCGACTGGGCAAGAGCGCTCGTCACCCTCAACGCCGCCGCCATCGACGAAAAGACCCTGAGCAATACCCTCACCGTCCTGCTCAAATATGAAACCGATGTCGCCAAAGCCAAACGCATGATGGGCGGCGGCAGCAATAAGAATCGCTGGTAATTTTTAAAGGATGAGGGATGAGGGATGAAGGATGAAGGATGAAGGATGAAAATCGTGGTTCATCCTTCATCCCTCATCCTTCATAATTCCGGAGTATTTTATGGACAACCGAGTCATAGAATTCGTGCGGGGGATGCGGGCAGCAGGGGTGCGCGTGTCGTTGGCGGAGTCGATGGATGCCATGCGGGCTATTGAGGCGCTGGGCATTCAGGACAAGACGATTTTCAAGTCGTCCCTGCGTGCCACGCTCATTAAAGAATCGCAGGATTTTGCTGCCTTCGACCAGTTGTTTCCGCTTTATTTTGGCAGCGGCGGCCCTCTGATGCAGAATGCCCTGGACGATTTAAGCCCCGACGAACAAGACATGCTCAAAGCGGCCTTGCAAGCGATGAGTGGCAAAATGCAAAACCTGATGGATTGGCTCACCAGCGGCGAAGGCCCCACCAAAGAAGAATTGGAAGCGCTTGCCAATCAGGCCGGGGCGCAATGGGCAAATAATCCAGGCGAAGCCCGTTGGGTGACGCGGCGTATGTTGCAGCAAATGGGCATGGGGCATCTGGAAAATCAAATTCAAGAACTGATGCAAAAGCTGAAAGAGATGGGCATGAGCCAGGAAGCCATCGAGAAGCTGATGGGCGTGGTGGAAGCCAACCGGGAAGCGTTAGCGGAGCAGGCGGCACAGCAAGTCGGCTTGCAAATCGCGCAGGAACGAGCCAACCGCCCGGATGAACTGCACGGTTCTGACCTGATGCACAAACCTTTTTCCGCGCTGAATGAAGAGGAAACGGCCGTTCTCCGCAAAGAAGTGCAGCGCTTAATCGGGCAACTGCGCACCCGCGCCGCCATGCGCCGCAAACGCGGCACACGGGGCAAGTTCGACGCCAAATCCACCATTCGCGCCAACCAAAAGTACGGCGGCGTGCCGCTGGAACTGCGCTTCAAGAAAAACAAGCTCAAACCCAGTTTGGTGCTGATGTGTGACATGTCGCGCTCCATGTTCCACGTCACCGAGTTTATGCTCACCTTCATCTACCAACTGCAAGACCAGGTGTCCAAAACGCGTAGCTTTGCCTTCTACTCCGACATGCAGGAAGTGAGCCACATTCTCAACGCCAACCGCGCCGAAGACGCGGCCCAGGCAGTGTTTGACACCTTCTACGGCGGCAGTCCCAGCCATTACGCCACGGACTTTGGCGGCAGTTTGGATACGTTTTATCACAAGTGGTTGAGCGCGGTAAACGGCCGTTCCACAGTGGTCATTCTCGGTGATGGGCGCAACAACTACAACTCGCCGCGCATCGACCTCATCAAAGATTTGCAGAAACGGGCGCGGCGCATCATCTGGTTCTGCCCGGAGCAGCAGCGCCAATGGGGTACGGGTGACAGCGACATGCTGGAATACGCCAGTGCTGTCGATTCGATTTATGTAGTCAGAAATTTAGCGCAATTGGCAACGGCCGTTGATAAACTATTGGCAGGTGATTAAATCAAAGGCTGCCTGATCTGCATGCAGATCAGACAGCCAAATTTTTAACGCGGCATGTAAAGTTCCATTCGTGAACTCTCAATAATTGACCCCACTTCCTCCATGAGCGCTTGCTGCTCTGAATCTGTAAACAAGGATTCGTAAGCTGCTTCCATAGCCGCCAGACTATCCCACTCTCGCATGATCACAGTCGTATTCATATCATAAACGCCACTGATGCTGTTCATACGTTTGGGCGGCGGGAAGCCATGCCGTTTTTCTACCACATCAAAGCGTTTATCAATTTCCGCCAATGCTTCCCATTTACCAGGGTAAACTTTTTGAATAGACATCTCAACAACAACCATTTCACTATCCTTTTGGTAATCGGATATACCGAACACTAGACAATCAACCTAACTTTATTCAACAATTAAGCGGGAAAATGAAGTTGTTTTCAGTGACGTTACTTTGAATGTGATGGGATTACGGCTGCTTGATACGAGGCTTAACTGTGCTGACAGTATACTGGTTGGCGACAAGCACTGTCAACGCCACAACAGCTATAGGGGGTGCGGTTAGTTTTTGTGTAACAAAGCAGACTACAAAAGTCTTGCCACTACGAATTGGCATTAAATTTGAGGAGTTCCCCATGAGCGGGGCGCACCACGATAAATGAAAATTTGGCA
>JACSSI010000045.1 GCA_014879345.1 Anaerolineae bacterium
GGTCGAGCCGCTTTTCTTTCAAGAGGAGCCGTTGGGTATTGTGGTGTTTGAAGTGGGGCCTCGAGATGGTGATATCTATGAAGTGCTGCGCGGCCATATCAGCAGTGCGCTCAAAGGGGCCTTGCTCTTCCGCGAATCGCGGGAAGCGCGGCTAACCGCCGAACGTGCCGACCAGATTAAAACGCGCCTGCTTGCCAACGTCAGCCACGAACTGCGTACACCGCTCAACATCATCATCAACCATTCCCAGCGTTTAGCCAATTCACTAAACACCCCATTAGACGACGCCTTGTCTACTTTGGCGCAAAAAGATTTAGCGCAAATTGAGCTAAACGCCGAGCATCAACTACGTTTGATCAACGATTTGCTAGACTTGTCACGCGCAGAAATCAACGCCTTAGACCTGTATCCGATGATGCTGGACCCGCATACGCTGATAGCTGATGCGTTTAATTCTATGGCAAAGGATGCGGTTGAGGGCGTCGCCTGGCGGCTGCAATTGCCAGAGAATTTGCCCATTATTGAGGCCGATCCCGTGCGTTTGCGCCAGATTTTGTTTAATTTGCTGGCAAATGCGGCGCGTTTTACGCAAGCCGGGCAGATTGGTTTTGGTGCAGAGACCACCAGTACCCATTTGCATCTGTGGGTATCTGACACGGGCGTGGGTATACCTGATGAAATAATTGAGCATATTTATGAGCCGTTTGTGACGTATGAAACGGCCGTTCAGCCTTCATCTGGTATTGGGCTGGGGCTGTCTATCACGCAGCATCTGGTTGATCTACATCACGGCTATTTGACTGTGGAAAGCACGCTGGGGTTGGGTAGCACATTTCATGTCTTTTTGCCCCTGCCCGACGTGAAAAATCCGGTTGTGACAGCGCCCTTAACGAGCAGCGCCGTTGTCTGGTTTGTGTCGCGCAGCGAGAATCGGCCAGAAGCTGTTACCCGTTTCAGCGAACGGCGACAGTTGGCTTTGCATCATTTGCATCCACAGGCATCCTGGGAAGCTTTGTTAGAAACTGGTTTACCCGCCGCCATCATCTGGGATATGGCAGAAACTGATCCTGAGGATTGGCAATTGATGCGGCGGCTGCACAATCATCCTCAACTGCACCAGATTCCTTTTGTGTTGTATCAACAGGATGAATTGACAGATGCAGCCGCCGGGCTGACGAGCCTGGTGGTGAAACCGGCCAGCGCCCAGGCATTGTGGACTGCCATCCGGCCGACTGTTCCAGAAGTGGCCGCAGGTGTAGTGTTAATTGTGGATGACGATCCTCGGGCGCGCCAGTTGACGCAAGAAGCGGTGAGCCAGGGATTACCAGATTTTGTGGTGAAAACGGCCGTTAACGGGGCAGAAGGTTTAACAGCGATGTTGGCAAACCCGCCTGATCTGGTGATTCTGGACTTGATGATGCCGGAGATGGATGGGTTTACGGTGCTGGAACAAATGCGTGCCAATGAACAGACCCGGCAGATTCCGGTTGTCATTTTAAGCAGCCGCCAGTTGTCGTTAGCCGATGTGAAACGGCTGGAACATTATTCTGCGGTCATGCTGCGCAGCAAAGATGTATTCACGCAGGAAGAAATGGCCGCGTCGGTGCATCAGGCATTGTTTGGCGCTGAAGAGCTGCCGCCCCATACCAGCGCCCTCATCAAAGAATCGGTGGCTTATCTGCACCAAAATTACCAGCGGGCGCTTACCCGCACTGAAATCGCGGATGAATTGGGCATGAGCGAAGATTATTTTAGCCGCGCGTTTAGCCAGGAATTGGGCATTTCGCCCTGGGATTATTTGAATCGGTATCGCGTGGCGCAAGCCAAAGTGCTGTTACTCTCCAGCCCAGACAACATGCGGAAAATTGCCCGTCAGGTAGGCATTACGGATCCCGCTTATTTTAGCCGTGTATTCAGCCGGATTGTTGGCATGTCTCCTTCTGTGTATCGGCGGGAAAACGGCCGTTAATCTTTCTTTTTCGTCGCTATTTTGGAGGGAAAACGGCCGTTTTCACCGTTATCATCCAACCTCTGTTCGTCAAAGTCCAACTCCCCGCTGCTAAAATAAAATGGAATCCCGACTATCAGGATGATTACACCCCCAAACCGCACCATGACTGGTGGGATTATGATATATTTAACCCCGCTTATTTTCAGCATATTGACGACTGTGTGCTGGCGCTCAGAGAGATGAACATTGAAGCAGACCTGATTCTGTTTTATCCCTACGATTTCGGCGCATAGGGATTTGACTGCATCCCGGAAGAGGTCAATAATCGCTTGCTGGCTTATCTGGCTGCCAGATTGGGCGCGTTTAGAAATATCTGGTGGTCTTTTGCCAACAAATACGATCTTTTCCAAAACAAAAAGACGGCATCGCCATCCGCATTATAAAAATTTAAAGGAACTGAAAAGGATAACCGATGTTTGAAATTAAAAATTTTGTTTACAACACAGATGTACCATTTGAAGAGTTAGGGGGCGGCATAAAACGAAAAGTGCTGGCCTATCACGACAACCTGATGGCTGTGGAAGTTTACTTTGAAACGGGTGCTGAAGGAACCATCCATTTTCATCCGCATGAACAAATCACCTATGTATTGAAAGGCAAATTTGAATTCAATATTGACGGAAATAAACGAATAATCAAACCTGGAGATACGACGTTTCAAGAGCCAAATGTGCCGCATGGTGTTGTTTGCCTGGAAGAAGGCATTTTGCTAGATGTTTTTACCCCACACCGCGAAGATTTTGTATAAGAAAATTTCATGAATCAATTTCCATACCACAGCACAAGCCAACACACTGCAAAAGATGGGTTTAAACGGATTCCAGAATATCCAATCCCTTATGTATACCCGACAGTTGAGGGCATTAAAGCCGTTTTAAACAGCATCCGTGTCTATTTTGAATCAACCAGTTCGCAAACAATTGTTCATGCCGAAACAGGTGAAACAATCACTGATTTTTCGCAGGTGAACAAGCACGCACGGGTCTCCGATGGCTTTTCAAGCGAATGGTCTTACACCCATGGGGTTGTACTTTCAGCCTTCGCTTACCTCTATGAGGTCATAGACGACACAACCTTTTTTGCCAACAACACCCGGTTCTATGACTTTGTGATCCAACACCTGCCCTACTTCCGCAAAAACGCAGAAGAATTCGGCAGAGAGGCCAGCGGTTGGCCGGAAATCATCTACATGCACGCCCTTGATGATTGCGGCTCCATTGGCGCAGCGATGATCAAGACGTATTTGAAAGATAAAAATGATGCATATCTCGACCTGATCAACATCGTGGCCGATCATATTTCCAACAAACAGTTCCGCCTGGAAGACAGCACCTTGGCACGTCATCGCCCCCAATACCAATCTATCTGGGCCGACGACATGTATATGAGTGTGCCTTTTCTGGCGAACATGGGGGTGCTGACAGGCGACACCAGCTATTTCGATGATGCCGTCAAGCAAGTTTTGCAAATGGCTGACCGGCTTTACATTCCGCAGCAAGGATTGTTTGATCACGGCTGGAGCGTAACGGCCGGGGCGTATGATCCCCACTTTTTCTGGGGTCGCGCCAGCGGCTGGACGCTGATGGCAATGGTGGAACTGCTCGGTGTTTTACCCGGAAATTATCAGGGACGTAACAAGATTCTGCATTTGTATCGTTCGCTGGTTCGCAGCATAACCAGTTTGCAAGATGGCACGGGTTTCTGGCACAACATGTTGGATAAAACTGCCACATTTCTGGAAACTTCCTGCACCGCTATGTTTACGTTTGCCATTGCCAAAGGCATAAACGAGGGTTGGATTAGCCATGTGTATGGGCCAGTGGCACAAACAGGTTGGAACGCTATTACAACTCGTGTGCTTGAGAATGGTGCTGTGGACGGCAGTTGTGAAGCGACCACATTTGCCCATGACAATGTGTATTATCACAATCGGGGCGCCAGCATTTATGCCACACATGGGTATGGCCCTGTCCTCTATGCCGGGGCGGAAATGATTCGCTTATTGCAAAATGACAAAATCGAAGTGCAGGTTTTTGGGAGTGATAATCCAGTTAACAGTACTTTCCACTTTCGCTTAAAAAGTGAATGGTCAGATACGGATGAGTCTGGTTGGGGGAAGGCGTTTGCAGACCGGTTTGATGATGATAAGGAGATACCACCCATCTCAACCCAGATGGGACGATAGTCATTGCAGATTTAATCATGCGCGAGCTAAACGTTGTGGCTGTTGATCTGAATTCATACCTGCGTTGAAACCCATTTATCCAATGAAGCAGTAACGACAACCGAAGCCCTAACGCAGAATTTATTTTTGAGCAGCAACCAGCCTTTCCGCTGTAAAACAATCTGTAATCAAGACATTTATCCATTTGCCATGCAAAGCGCCCAAGATAGCGTTTTGCTTACGCAAACTACCAGCTACGGCCACAGATCTATCAGCCTGACGAATTTGCTGTAAATCCATCGACATCACACGATTATCAAGAGCTGTCTTGGTGGGCTGCCCGGCCGCATCAAAGAAATGAAGCAAAATATCTCCTACAGCCCCCTGGCTCCGTAAATAATTCAATTCATCATCTGAAAAGATATTGCCACTTTTGGCTAATAAATCAGAGGGTTCAACGGCACCAATGCCTATTAGGGCTAAACTCACCTGATCAAACAGTGTCGTTGCCTCTTGCACATAGGGATCCTCTCGCAAGACCTGGAGCGCCGCCTCAGACCCCACAACGCCCGGAGCTGGCAAGAAGGTTGCTTTGCCGTTTACCAGCTTGGCAAAACGCTCTGTCAGGCGGGCGGCATGGATTTCAGCCGCAGGGTTCCCAATGCCCCCCAAAATTTGCACGACTTGCACATCATTTTTACGGGGAACTGGGTGCATGGCATCAACCAAAGCCAACAGCGTTCCACTCCATGAAGACAGGCCAATGACTTCATTGGGTTTGATCGTTGATTCCACGTAATAAGCGGCGGCGGCCCCAAGTTCGCGTTGGATGATTTGTTCATCCTCACGCATGCAATCTACCACAATGGCATCTCGCAGATCATAGATGCTAATGAGTGCTTCTTCCAGGTCTGAATAGACACCAGGGGGCACATTTACTGAAATACGCACGATGCCTTCTTCCTTGGCTCGTTTGAATAACCGTGAAATTGTGGCCTGGGATAATCCCAATTGTTTTGCTATTTCGGATTGACGCATATCCCGTTCGTAATACATACGTGCCACCCGTGCCATTAAGCGAAGTTCGTCAATTTGTGCCATTGGAAATCCTTTTTGATTGATGCGAGCAAAGTTATTTTTGAAACTAGACAGACAGACGATGGCTGAGCTTGTCGAAGCCCGGTTCCCTTCGACAAGCTCAGGGAACCTGCCTGTACCGTTGTGTTATTTTTAACAAATTTGCCCAAGTTTTTCCTAAAGTTAATCGTAACTATTTTTCAAGATTCCATTCAGTCTAACTAAAAATGGAATATTTTTCAATACCAGAATAATTATTCATTTTGTATTGACAGCCTCTTTTCTTTTAGATAATCTATACATATGTGAAACTTATTTATCATCTGAATAATTATTCACAACAAGAAAGAAGGGATAAGATTGAGAGAAGAACATTATGTCTGAAAAAAACGTTCAAGAGCTTGAACGAAAATCCATTCAATACCGAAAGAAAATATTATCGATTATCAAGGCGGCTAATTCGGGGCATACCGGCGGGAGTTTATCAGCGGTAGACATTCTCAATGTGCTTTACAATGAGGTGTTGAACGTTTCTCCCGACACTTTCCAAGATCTAAATCGTGACCGCTATATTCAAAGCAAAGGGCATTCTGTAGAAGTTTTGTATGTGGTATTGGCAGACCGGGGGTTTTACGATGAGGCTGATCTGGATACATTGAACCAGTACCAATCACACTTTATTGGGCATCCAACACGGAAGGTGAACGGGGTGGAGCAGAATACTGGCGCTTTAGGACATGGCTTACCGATTGCTGTGGGGACTGCGTTGGCGGCTAAAAAAGACGGCCGTTCTTACCGCGTCTTTACGCTACTGGGAGATGGAGAATTAGAGGAAGGCTCTAACTGGGAAGCCTCGATGAGCGCCGCGCATTATCAGTTGGACAATCTGACCGTCATCATTGATTACAACAAACTGCAAATCAGTGGCCCTGTGGAAACAGTGACGGGAATCACCAATTTAAAAGAAAAATTCACTGCTTTTGGCTATGCGGTGCGGGAAGTTGATGGGAACAGCATTGAAGATTTGTTAGAAGTGTTTAGCCACCTGCCTTTTGAATCTGGCAAACCTAATTTGATTTTAGCGCATACGACTAAGGGAAAAGGTGTCAGCTTTATTGAGAACCAGGTGAACTGGCATCATCATGTGCCGACTGATGCTGAATTTTCCATCGCTATGGAAGAATTAGATGCCGCTAAACTGGCCTTGGGAGAACGCAATGGAACCTGGTAAACCCAATCTTGTCGTATTCGCAGAAACGTTGCAAGCGCTGGCGCAGTCTGATAAGGAGATTTTAGTCGTCACCAGTGATTCTCGTGGTTCAGGAAAATTAGAGCCATTTGCCAAAGCGTTACCGGAGCAACTTGTGGAAGTTGGCATTGCTGAACAGAATTTAGTAGGCATTTCCGCAGGACTGGCTGCTTCCGGGAAAAAGGTGTTTGGGGTTTCGCCCGCCTGCTTTTTAACAGCTCGGGGATTGGAACAAATTAAAAATGATGTGGCTTATTCGGACAATTTGGTAAAGCTGGTGGGCATTAGTGCGGGTGTGAGTTATGGGGCGTTGGGTACTACCCACCATTCGCTTCATGATTTTGCAGCGCTGCAAGCCATCAATAATATTGACATTGTGGTTCCGGCCGATAATTTTGAAACACAGAAGGTGATAGAAACGGCCGTTTCCCATCCCAAACCCCTCTACATCCGCTTTGGCAAAAAGGCGATGCCCCATTTGCATCAGCCTGACACACCCTTTGAAATTGGCAAAGCCATCACTTTGTCTGAAGGGGCAGACGTCACCTTTATCGCGATTGGCGAGACGGTGGCAGAAGCGGTGGAGGCGAGCCAGCTTTTGGCCCAGCAACGCATTGCGGCCGGTGTGATCAGTATGCACACCCTGAAACCGTTGGACAAGGAAGCGGTGCTTAAGGCAGCATTATTTACCAAAGCGCTCATCACCGTGGAAGAACACAGCGTTTATGGCGGATTGGGCAGCACCGTGGCCTCGCTGCTCATGGATGCGCAGGTTTACCTACCTTTCAAAGCCGTCGGTTTCCCAGATGAATACACAGTAACGGGCAGCCAGACTGAAATTTTTAGCCATTATGGCATTTCACCAGACGGCTTGGCAGAAACGGCGCAACAATTGCTCACAGGAGTGCTGACAGCGTGAACGCCATTTTAGCCATTGACCAGTCAACTTCGGCCACCAAAGCCATGCTGTTTTCGCAAACGGGCGAATTGTTAGACAAAACGGCCGTTTCTCACGAACAGCACTACCCTCAGCCAGGCTGGGTGGAACATGACGCCGAAGAAATCTATCGCAACACCTTGCAAACAGTGACCGACCTGCTGGCTCGACCTGCCGCGCAAACCGTTAACCTGCTTGGCGTCAGTCTCACCAATCAGCGAGAAACCATCGTGATCTTTGACAAGGCGAGTGGGAAACCACTCCACAACGCCATCGTCTGGCAATGTCGGCGCGGCGAAGCGCTCTGTGCTGATTTAGAAGCCGCCGGACATAGCAAGCTGGTTCAAGAACGAACGGGTCTCAAAATTGACACCTATTTCCCGGCGTCAAAAATAACCTGGCTGCTGCAAAACAAGCCCGACATCGCCCAAAAAATCGCATCTGGGCAGGCGCTCATTGGCACAATTGATACTTATTTGATCTATAGGCTGACAAACGGCCGTTCCTTCTTTACTGATCAAACCAACGCTTCCCGCACCCTGCTGTTCGACATCCACAAGATGACCTGGGACAGCGCGTTATGCGCCTTGTTTGGCGTGCCCATTACCGCGTTGGCACAGGTGCAAGACAGCAACGAGATGTTTGGGGAAACCGATTTTGACGGCCTGCTGGCTGACCCCCTGCTCATTACCGGGGTGATGGGTGATTCGCAGGGCGCTTTATTTGCCCAACGCTGCTACCAGCCAGGCACGGCCAAAGTGACGTTTGGCACAGGCTCTTCGGTGCTGCTCACCATCGGCGATGAGGTGGTTTTTTCAAACAATGGCATCGTAACGGCCGTTGCCTGGGTCATCAATGGCAAACCCACCTACGCCTTTGAAGGCATCCTTAACTTTACCGGCGCCACCATCGCCTGGCTGCGCGACCAACTGGGTTTAATTAAATCGGTTGAAGAGACGGAGGCATTAGCAACGGCCGTTTCTGATAATGGCGGCGTCTACTTTGTGCCAGCCTTTGTGGGACTGGGCGCCCCCTACTGGCAGGCCAACGCCAAAGCAGGCATCCTGGGTCTAACCCCCGCCAGCAACAAAAACCATGTCGTGCGAGCGGCACTGGAAGGTATTGGCTTTTGCATCCGCGACGTGCTTTCACTCATGGCCGCCGATGCTGGCATCTGTCTGCACCACATCCATGCCGACGGCGGCGCAACAAGCAACCATTTCCTCATGCAGTTTGTCGCCGATATGACCCAATTGACGGTTCGCGCTTCCAACTTGCCGGAACTCTCCGCTTTGGGCGCAGCCTTCGCCGGGCTTTTAGGGCTGGGTATCTACCAGACCACAGACGACATCATCGCCCTGCCCAGGCAGCACACAGATTTTGAGCCAATGCTTGATCCGGCCGCCGCCGACAAGGTTTATGTCGGGTGGCAGCAAGCTGTGGCAAAAATTTTGTACGAGAACAAGTAAAAGCATCGCGCAGATTGAACCAAATTCCAAGATTGGTTCAATCTAAAATTTACATGGGAGAAGGATTTATGAAACCAGGAGCCTTTAGGGGAAGCATCAGGCCCATTCCAATTCGTTGCAGGATTGTAGAAGGCTTTGCATCACCTAATACAGGGATAGGACTATGAAATCAAAAGCATCATCCATCATCATTATCATAGCAATACTTCTGTTTCTGATTCTCGTGGGACGTTATGGCTTTACCGTCGTCACCATCGAAGAAGCTGAAGAAACAGTGCAAAGTGAAACCTTCGATCCCGTTGCCTTCGTGGACGGCATTTGGGACTCGCAGTTGATGCCCGCTTTCAACGATGACGCTGTTCA
The DNA here is from genome assembly GCA_014879345.1 of Anaerolineae bacterium. Lineage (GTDB taxonomy): Bacteria > Chloroflexota > Anaerolineae > Promineifilales > Promineifilaceae. The sequence goes on from JACSSI010000045.1 coordinate 9,271, forward strand.
GCTTTCCCAAATTCTCACGGCAATGGAGCCAGATGCCAATGGCGCTGTGCCCAAAGAAGAGCTGATTGACGTTGCCAATGAATACGGCTTGATCACCGAAGGTGAGGCGCATGTCTACATGGTAGACGGCAGCGGCACAATCACCAGCGTCAACGCCGAATCCAGTCTGGGAACGGCCGAAATACAACTCGACGGCTACGACGGCCCGATTAAAGTGCAGCTATATATCGGAACCCGCATCCCCAGCGACAACACTTCGGTACGTGACGCAGCTGGCTTCATATCATTTGGTGATTTCAAAGAACAAACCGAGTATGGGAAGGTGTCAACCGAAATCAACAAACGGGTTCTTTCCACAGTGCTTGGCAACATTGACAGAGAAAAGCTGGTTGGTGAAACGGTGTCGTTTAAAGGCGCATTCACCATCCGCACCTTCAACCTGCTTGACATTGATTTATCCGAAATCAACGTTGTGCCAGTGGAACTCGAACTAGGAGGATAATGATGCCTGACTCGACACCCACGATTGATGCAGAAACGCCGGAACTGGTAACGGCCGTTTCCGACAACATCATCCTCACCGCCGAACACATCACCCAGATTTATCCGGGGACAGTAGCTCTGGACGACGTCACGTTCAATGTTCGCCAGGGCAAAGTCAACGTCCTCATTGGTGAAAATGGCGCAGGCAAATCCACCTTGATGAAAATCCTGGCTGGGGTGCAGATGCCTACCAGCGGCAAAATTTTGCTTGATGGCAAAGAAATCAAGCCGCGCTCCCCGCTTGAAGCAAACTCGCTGGGCATTGGCATGGTTTTCCAGGAATTGAACTTGTGCGACAACCTGAGCGTCGTAGACAACATTTTTTTGGCGCGGGAAACGACCCAGCGTAACGGGCTCATCTCGCGCAAGATACAGAAAGAACGCGCTACTGAATTGTTGCAAAAACTTGAGCAAAAAATCGATCCGGATGAACTGGTTAGCAATTTGCGTATTGGCGAGCAGCAAATTGTAGAGATCGCCAAAGCTCTGGCTCAAGAAGTGCGCATCCTGATCATGGACGAACCAACCTCTGCCCTTAGCGCCACCGAAGTAGAAGTATTGTTCCGTGTCATATACGAACTCAAATCAAGCGGCGTTGCCATCATCTACATTTCACACAAACTGGAAGAACTCATGCAGATCGGCGACTACGTTACCATCTTGCGCGATGGACGCAAGGTTGCCGAAGAAGAAATCAAAAACGTCACCCTTACTTGGATGATTGAGAAAATGGTGGGGCGTAATCCCGCTACCTTGTTCACCCACAAGAAACATGAGTTAGGGGATGTGCTGCTCAAAGCGGAAAATCTAACCCTGCCCCGTGCTGGCGGCGGGTATCTGCTGGATCACGTTTCATTTGAACTGCGTCAGGGCGAAGTGCTGGGCTTTTACGGGCTGATGGGCGCCGGCCGCTCCGACCTCTTGGAGTGTCTTACCGGTGCGCGGCCACAGGCAACCGGGGATGTCTGGCTGAATGGACAGCCAGTAACAGAAACAACCATTTCGGGGCGTATCCGCTCCGGGTTTGTCCTCGTTCCCGAAGACCGCCAGCGGGATGGCATTGTGCCAACCCTTTCAGTCATGGACAACATGCTGCTTGCCAGCCTCAGAAAATATCTAAAGGGGGGTTTTCTGGCTCCCTCTGAGGAGAAATCCGCCACCAATTCACAAATCAAAAATTTATCTATCCGCGTCGCCAACTCACAGCAGCCCATTACTGCGCTCAGCGGCGGCAATCAGCAAAAAGTAGTGGTCGCCAAAGGATTACTGACCCACCCCAAAGTGCTGCTGCTCGATGAACCAACACGCGGCATTGACGTGGGCGCCAAGTCAGAAATTTCTGAAATCATCAATCAACTGGCAGAGCAGAAGTACGGCGTCATTTTTGTGTCGTCGGAGCTTAAGGAAATCCTGGCAATGTCTGACCGCATCCTGGTCATGTCGAAGGGAAAAATAACTGGAGAATTTACACATCAAGAGGCCACTGAAGAAAAACTCGTCGCTGCTTCAGCCATAGGTCATGGCCCATCAAACGGAGGCAATCAACATGAGTCATGAAAACAACCCGAATACGGCAACAATAAATAAGAAACGCAGCATCACAAAAATCGACGTACAGCAATTTTTGTTACGCGGGCGGGCTTTTATTGCACTGATACTGGTAACGGCCGTTTTCGCATTTCTATCACCACAATTCCTGACCACAGCCAATCTGGTCATCATGTCCAAGCACGTCGCCATCAACGCCATCCTGGCAATCGGTATGACCTTCGTCATCCTCACTGCTGGCATCGACCTCTCCGTAGGCTCCATTGTAGGCATGGTCGCCATGATCGCGGGACTTCTCATCAATGAAGGCATCATCTTGCCCCAGTTGGGCATCATCATCTATCCCCACACCTGGACAATCCTACTGATTGCTCTCGCCGTGGGAACCTTTGCCGGAACCATCAGCGGCTACATCATCACCCGGTTTAACGTGGCTCCCTTTATTGCCACCCTGGGCATGTTATACGTGGCGCGTGGCATCGCTGGTTTGCTAAACAACGGCTACACCTTCCCCAACCTGGTTGGTCGTTCAGAATATGGCAATACCGGCTTCGAAATTCTGGGCGCGGGCAATTTTCTGGGCGTTAACTACTCCATCTGGTTCATGTTAGGCATTACGCTCTTTGCCCACATCATAACCAAACGTACGCCATTTGGTCGTCATGTGTACGCCATTGGTGGCAATGAAAGGGCTGCCGAACTGTCAGGCGTGCGCGTTTCCCGTACCAAAATCCTCGTCTACAGCATCAGCGGTTTTTGTGCAGCCTTAGTTGGCTTGATCATCGCTTCACAATTAGTAGCTGCCCATCCCCTGACGGGCAACACCTTTGAATTGAACGCCATTGCCGCTGTGGTGCTGGGTGGCACGTCGCTGGCTGGTGGACGAGGCAATATGGGCGGAACCTTAATTGGTGCCTTTGTCATCGGCGTCTTGAACGATGGTCTGGTGATGATGGGCGTTTCTTCATTCTGGCAGCAGGTCATTAAAGGGGCTGTCATCGTATTGGCCGTCATTATCGATCAGGTTCAGGCACGGATGCAAGAACGGATCGCGCTGCAAAAACAACAAGAAATACAAGAATAACTTGGTGAATCAGGTTTGTTGTATTCGAACTTGATTCTGAATAATTATCAGGTATCCGAGGAATAGGAAAACCCGGAAAGGAGTCTTTATCGAATAAAAAAAACGGTTTTCGTCTCTTTTATTATGCAAATGTTTACGAATACATTTTTTTAGGAGAAGAACATGTCAATTAAAAAGTTTGTCGTTTTTCTAAGTCTAATAGCAGTCCTGGGTATAGTGCTCGGCGCTTGCCAAGCAGCCCCCGCAGAAGAAGCGCCCGTCGCAGAAGAAACAGGCGGTTTGATTTGTGTGATCGTGCCAGGTGTAGAAAATCCATTCTTTGGCACCATGCAGGAAATGGCAGCCGCCAAAGCAGAAGAACTCGGTTACCAAACCTTAAAACTCGTCCATGATGATGATGCCAATAAACAATTGGAACTGTTCGAGAGTTGTATTGGTCAAGGCGCTAAAGCAATCATTTTGGATAATGCGGGGGCAGATGCCAGCATCGCCGCTATCCAAAAAGCCAAAGATGCCGGTATTCCTTCCTTCCTGGTAGATCGTGAGATCAACGAAGAAGGTGTGGCGGTTTCCCAGATCGTCTCCAACAACTACCAGGGCGCGACCATTTTGGCCGAAGAATTTGCCCGGCTGATGGGCGAAGAAGGCAAATACATCGAATTGACCGGACGTGATACTGACACCAATGCCCACGTCCGCTCACAAGGCTACCATGACGTGCTTGATAATTTGTCTGGCATGGAAATGGTGGCGCAGCAAACGGCCAACTGGAGCCAGACCGAAGCCTTCGACGTGATGGAAAGCTTGCTCCAGGCCAATCCCGATGTCAAAGGCGTGATCGCTGGTAACGACACCATGGCCTTGGGCGCTCAGGCCGCATTGGATGCGGCCGGTATGAGCGACGTAATCGTGGCTGGCTTTGACGGCTCCGATGATGTCAATGATTCCATGCTCGCTGGCAAGATTGACGCCGGTGCCTTGCAACCTGTGGCTGAAATGGCAATCCAGGCTGCCATCCAGGCTGATGAATACATCCGTACTGGCAGCACCGGCAAACCGGAAAAGCAGTCCATTGATATGGTCTTGCTCACCCCTGAAAATGCCTGCCAGTACAAGAGTTTTGCGCCCACTGGCTCTACAGAAGCTTGCGGCGCTGCCGAATCTGGCGCTGCTGGTGAAGCAGGTGGTTTGATGTGTGTGATTGTGCCTGGGGTAGAGAATCCATTCTTTGGCACGATGCAAGAACTGGCAGCCGCCAAAGCCGAAGAACTCGGCTATGAAACGCTGAAGCTCGTTCATGACGATGATGCCAACAAGCAGTTGGAACTATTCGAGACCTGTATTGCCCAAAATGCAGTGGCAATCATTCTGGACAACGCGGGTGCTGATGCCAGCATCGCCGCTATCCAAAAAGCCAAAGATGCCGGTATCCCCTCCTTCCTGGTAGATCGTGAGATCAGTGAAGAAGGTGTGGCGGTTTCCCAGATTGTTTCCAACAACTACCAGGGTGCGACCATCCTGGCCGAAGAATTTGCCCGGCTGATGGGCGA
>JACSSI010000850.1 GCA_014879345.1 Anaerolineae bacterium
TCACGTTTCCCTCGCAAAACGTGGTGGCGCGGGATGCGGGTGTGGAACTGGCTGGCTACGAATCCTGGAATGCGCCTGACCCCACTTATACCGAGCGGGTTTATTATCATGAAGCGTTGGTGGCGGACGAAAACGGCCGTTTAACCGCCACCATTCATAATCCACATTTTCCGATAGCGGGGGGAGAACGGCCGTTATCCGTGCATCTCTCCTGGCAACAAAGCCAACTGCCCAAGCTGGTGCAGTGGAAAATGTCCGGCGCGGGCGTGCATGTGCTGGGCATCGAACCGGCCAACTGCTACGTCGAAGGTCGAGCCGTTGAGCGAGAACGAGGCACGTTGCAAATGCTGGCTCCTGGCGAAAAACGCACCTTTAAACTTGAATTTTCGATTGAGTAAAAATATTCAACCGCAAAGGACGCAAAGGGCGCAAAGATTTTAAAGGTTTTTCTTTGCGTTCTTTGCGTCCTTTGCGGTAAAAGAAAGAAGAATAGGAATCCCATGAAGATTGAACGAATTGATCTATTCCACATTTCCATGCCACTGGTCAGTCCATTTGGCACGAGTTTTGGCGTACAGCTTGACCGTGATTGCCTCATTATGAAACTCTATGCCGAAGGCTTGGTAGGTTGGGGCGAGTGTGTGGCCACAAATGATCCGGGGTATAGCTACGAAACGGCCGTTACCGCCTGGCACATTCTCTCCGATTTCCTCATTCCGGCCGTGTTGGGCAAGAATTTGCAAGAGCCAGAAGAGTTGCAAGCGTGGCTCAGTGCCGTGCGCGGCCATCCGTTAGCCAAGGCGACGTTGGATCAGGCGGCGTGGGACATTACAGCCCAGCGCGATGGCTTGTCGATGGCACAGAAGTTGGCCTTGCCCTATGCCGAAGGATCAAAAGAGCGCGTCAAAGTGGGCATCAGCATTGGTATTCAGCCCAGCATTGATGCCACAATGGATGTCATCGCCGAAAATTTGGCGAAAGGGTACGGCCGTATCAAGCTCAAAATCAAGCCAGGGCATGACCTTGAACTGGCACGAGCCGCCCGTCACCATTTCCCCGACACGCTCATCATGCTGGATGCCAATTCAGCTTACAAACTGGCAGATGCCCCGCTTTTCCAGGCGATGGACGACCTGAATTTGCTCATGATCGAGCAACCACTCGGCTACGAAGACATCTACGACCACAGCCAACTTCGTCCGCTCATCCAAACGCCGTTGTGCCTGGACGAAAGCATCACTTCCGCCGACCATGCTCGTTATGCCCTGGCGTTGGGCGCTTGTGACATCATCAACGTCAAGCCCACACGGGTCTCCGGCTGGACGGAAGCCCGCAAAATCCACGACATGGCCCAAGACCATGATGTGCGCTTGTGGGTCGGCGGCATGTTGGAAACGGGTATCGGACGGGCGGCGCAGTTGGCGCTGGCCTCGCTGCCCGGTTTCACACTGCCCGGTGATATTTCCGCCACAGAACGGTACTACCACCACGACATCGCCACGCGCTTTACATTAAACAGCGAAGACAGTACCATTACGGTTCCCACCGGGCTGGGTTTAGGCATTGAGGTGGATGAGGAACGGTTAACGGCCGTTACAACACAAAAGAAAACATTTACGATTAACGATTTTTGATTGACGATTGGTCGCCAGAAAATTGTCAATCGTTAATCCCAAATCGTAAATCGAGGTATGTATGTTTAAAGATAAGAAAATTGCATTTATTGGCAGCGGGGCAATGGCAGAGGCCATGATTCGCGGCTTGTTAGACCAGAAAGTGGTTGAGCCAGAACAAATTCTAGCCTCTGATCCGTGGGATGCGCGGCTTAAATACCTGAAAGAACGGTACAGTGTGCTGACCACAGCCGACAACGCCAAAGCGGCCGAAGAAGGACAAATTGTGGTCTTCTCGTTCAAACCGCAAAACTTGCAAACCGTCATGCCCAGTGTGCGCGGCCATTTGCGGCGACAAGATTTGCTCATTTCCATTGTGGCCGGTGTGCCTATTGAGAAATTAGCCAATGGCGTGGCACATACCTCTGTGGTACGTGCCATGCCCAACACACCGGCTCAAATCGGCATGGGCATTACGGTGTGGACAGGTACACCTGAGATTAGCGACTTGCACAAGGGGCAGGCACAAGCCATTCTCGGTTCGCTGGGCGAAGAGATATTCATGGGTGAAGAACGTTATCTCGATATGGCGACGGCGCTCAGCGGCTCCGGCCCAGGGTACGTGTTTATGATGATGGAAGCGATGATCGATGCCGGTGTCCACATGGGCTTTTCACGTCACGTAGCCGAAATATTGGTCGAGCAGACGATGCTGGGTTCCGTGGAATATGCCAAGCGCTCCAACAAACACGTCGCGGAACTCCGTAATCAAGTAACCTCCCCCGGTGGCACGACAGCCGAAGCCATTTACCACATGGAAAAAGGCGGGCTGCGCACCGTCATTTCACGCGGTATTTGGGCAGCCTACCAACGTTCCATCGCCCTGGGACGCGGCGATGAGCATAAACCGGA
>JACSSI010000851.1 GCA_014879345.1 Anaerolineae bacterium
TCGTGAATTACAGCAGCTTGAGCCAGTTTCTTTGGTTCAGGCGGCTACTGCGTAACATCAGTTATTAATGCAATCAGCTAATTGTAACGGGATATAGGTTTCTGGACTATGGGAATATGCGGTGATTAAAATAGCGCTCCCCGCTTTGCATATGTGCTGCTACAGAACGACTTTTGTTGGTTATTAAGGGATTGTTACTGAACCTACCAAAAAATCGTTACCGATTCGGCTTTGTTCATTAGTTTGGGCAGCAAAAAGGCTGCTTGTGTCATACCAGCCAACTGAAAGCGGATATTCTCCTGGTGAAATGTTATCCGGCAGTTCGATTTCGAAAGATTCAATGATTATCTGATTGGGTACCCAGCTTGTGGTGGGAGCGAGTGCCAATGTGGGTAAATGGACGATGCGGGCATGGGGGATTTCTGCTAAATGGGATACGGCGATGAGAGGAGAACGGCCGTTTAGCTCTGCTAACGCTTGCCAGGTGTAAGTAAAATGGTAGCGATTGTTACCCTGCGGCACGATTTGAACATCAATCAAGGCGATCAGGTTATCAAATTGTGCCAGCGCTGGCAGCGGCGATGTGGCATCCTGAACGTCTATCGTCTGTGCCACCGCTTCTCCTTTTTTGCCAAAAAGCAGCAAGCCATCCTGCGCATTTAGCAGTTTGAACTCAGGGTTTGTCATGAGCTGTGTAATGATAGGATGATCCGCAGAGACCCTGCCTTCAAGAATCTCATCAGGTGTTCCCAAGGCAAAATCATTCAAGCTATCAACGACGGCAAATTCAACTGCTGGCAGAATCTCTGCAAACTCCTTGAATTTCATGTGATTCCGGTAAAAAACAGGACGATTGACCAGGCGAAAGCCCAGTTGATCGCTGGCTGTCAGCGGGGCATCAGGCGGGACTTGTTCCGCCAACCAGGTATCTTTGAATGTATCCCGAGGTGTTTGCCTATAACCCGTTTCATCATTACCTAAGCCTGAGCCTGACTCTGCCAAATAGAACAAGGGGCTCAATGGTGTGCTGACCAACAGACTGCTAAAAATTAATGTAATGACAACTGTGATCCAGGCATAACGATGCCATTTTTGAGGGGGATTTGCAGATTCTGCTTTTTGACGAAGAGATGCCAGACCAAAAACGGCCGCTGTCATCAGGAATGGCACAACCAGGACATAATGATGATAGCGATAATCATATGAGGGGCCAGGTCCATTGCTGAACATGACAGGCAACGCCACTGCCACTGCCGGCAGCAGCCATAGTGGCGCACGAATAGCAAGTAATAAAACTGGAGCAAATACAATGAGTCCATTGCTCAGACGTGCTAAAAATGTGTGATCAATGGTAAAAAACTGGTTGAAGTAATGATCGAGATAGTAGCTGATGGAAGCGCCAGTTTGAGCTGCTTCTGGGGTGGCGAAGAGGGGGCGAATGAGTAGAAAGGCAACAATGCCCCACATACCTGCCAATAAAACGGTTCCCATTCCTGCTTTTCGTTCCCCCTTCAGCCAAAGCACACCACCCATGATGGCTACAGGCACGGCGACATAGAATTTGCAGCTTAAGCTAAGGATCAACCACATGGCATAACGAGACCATGCTTTCTGATCCATAGCATCTATCGCAAAAAGTAAAAAGGGTAAAGCTAAGGTATCACCATGAAAGTGAAAGAGAACGGCCGTTTGCCCGATAGGAAAAAGCAGGTATGTTGCCACAAGAGCCAACGCAGCACCTTCATGTGCCAACCGTCGATAAGCAAAGCGATAGAGCGGCCAAGCACCAAGCGTATAAAAGGCAGCTTGAATAATCAACAAGGTATCTGGAGAGGGGCGCAGCGCATAAAATGGAGCCAATAAGAAATAAAATAGCTCAACATGTAAAGAAAGCCGACTCCATTCAATGCCTTCAGTTGTAAAAACGAGTGGTTTTCCTTGAGAAACACTCCAAATAGCCTGGCTCATGTTACCTAAATCAAATGATTGTAAGTTGTAGCCATGATATTTGGCTGTGCTGAGCCAAGCCATCATCAAAAATGATGACATGATCAACAAAATTAAAATCATGCTTGACTTGTTTTTGGGGTGGTGTTTACTCGAGGAATGGTTTGTGTTTTTTCGGCCTGTTGAAATCATTGATTTATAAAGAGTTCCCCATCATTATTTTTACAGGGGATATCATACTGATCTGTAACATCAATAAATTCATATGGTCGATCATTAGTCACACAGCCTGCGATAAATTTGTCTGATCGAGATTAAATGCTAGCAAGGCGACGACTGGGTAAACTGAAAAAATGAAGGGGTGAATGACTAAGTTTTGTCTTTGGTTCATCTATTTTCTTACTCAAGAGTAGCTGGTGATATATCTGTACAAAGCACATCATATTTCTCTGTAACATCCAAAAGGTCATACGGTTGATCATTGGCTGCTATAAAACTACGATCTTCCAGCAAATCAAATTCTGTGTTGAAATACGTATTAAAAATCACGCGAAACGTGTTAACTGGCGTAATAGA
>JACSSI010000852.1 GCA_014879345.1 Anaerolineae bacterium
CTCCTGGCAGAAGAACTGTCTGCCATCGACGATCTATTAGACTAATACCATGTAACAGCAAACCACTTCCCGAAAGTTCCTTCTCAAGAAAATGATCTTGTGTTTAACTTCCGGGAAGTTCTTATTTAATCGCTTCTGATTCGAGAGGACAATATGGAAAACAATCAGGAACAACTGTCACAACTTAAAAAAGCCCTGACTGCTTTGCGAGACATGCGCGCCAAACTCGATACGCTTGAATCCGCACGGCGCGAACCCATTGCTATCATCGGGATTGGCTGTCGCTTTCCCGGTGGCGCAACTTCTCCAGAAGCTTATTGGCAGATGATGCTTGATGGCGTGGATGCCATTCGTGAAGTACCCGCCGACCGCTGGCCTATAGATGCATTTTACAATGAAGATGGCACAGCCGCTGGCAAAATGAATTCTCGCTGGGGTGGTTTTCTTGATGAAATAGATAAATTTGATCCCGCTTTCTTTGGCATCTCTCCCCGTGAAGCGCGGCAAATGGATCCACAACAACGGCTGCTGCTGGAAACGGCCGTTGAAGCTCTGGAACGCGCCGGTCTGCCACGAGAGACATTAGTGGGGTCAAAAACTGGCGTCTTCGTCGGTGTCCACAGCCAGAGCAGCGACTACATTGTGCTGCAAAACCAATCAATTTTCGGCCTAGATGCCCACAGCAGCACCGGTACCGCCCACAGCATTCTCGCCAATCGTATTTCCTATCTGTTTGATTGGTATGGTCCCAGCCTAGCGGTAGACACCGCTTGTTCATCATCACTCGTTTCAACCCATTTGGCAGTCAACAGCTTGCGCACTGGCGAATGTGATATGGCGCTGGCCGCAGGTTCCAATTTAATGCTCGTGCCAGAAACCTCTGTCTCTTTTTCCAAGTTACAGGCAATTTCCCCAGACGGCCGTTGTAAGACATTCGATTCCCGTGCCAATGGCTTTGTGCGCGGCGAGGGTTGTGGCGTCATCGTCTTAAAGCGTTTGTCCGACGCCCAGGCAAATGGTGATCCGATTGTGGCCGTTATCAGAGGTTCAGCCGTTAATCAAGACGGCTCCACCAACGGTCTCACAGCCCCCAATGGTATCTCGCAGCAAGCTGTCGTCCGGCAGGCACTGGCTAATGCCAATGTCGCACCCGAAACCATTTCCTACATTGAAGCCCATGGTACAGGCACCATCCTCGGCGATCCAATTGAGGTAGAAGCACTTGTTAATGTATTGGATCAAGGAGCCGATCTAACCTGTTATTTAGGTTCCGCCAAAACAAATATTGGTCACCTCGAGGGAGCAGCCGGTATCGCCGGGATCATTAGAGCCGCGCTGGCTTTACAACATGGTGAAATTCCACCCCACCTGCATTTGCAGAAACTAAACCCCCATATTGATATTGATGGCACGCGCTTCGCCATCACCACTGAACGTCAGACCTGGGCACCAGACAGTGTACCGCGTCGGGCCGGTGTCAGTTCCTTTGGCTTTGGCGGCACGAATGCCCATATTGTTCTGGAAGAAGCTCCCATTCCCGCAGAGATTCCAGCGGATGCAAACGGCCGTTCTTACCAAATTTTGACGCTTTCAACCAAATTGAAAGACTCTTTGCGCGACCTTGCAGATAAATATGCCAGTTGGTTGGACACGCATCCCACCGTGCCGTTAAGCGATGTCTGTTTCACGGCAAACGCCAGGCATGATCATTATCCATACCGTCTGGCTGTCACCGCAGATTCAGCCGAGGCCATGCAGCAGAAACTGGCAGCTTTCGCCGCTGGTGAGCAGCCAGTCGGTGCATTTTACGGCGAACCTGATCTTGATGAAGAACCGGAAATAGCATTTCTCTTTACCGGACAAGGCGCACAGTATGTAGACATGGGGCGCACCCTTTATGAAACGGAACCGCTGTTTCGGCAGGCATTAGCGCAGTGCGCCGAACTGTTAGACGCCCATCTGGAGCAACCCCTTTTGCATGTGCTGTATCCTGACCTGGCTGACGCTGCTGACCGTTCTGATTTGCATGGTCTTATTGATGACACCACCTATACACAGCCCGCCCTTTTTGCAATTGAATACGCACTGGCACAGTTATGGCTGAGTTGGGGCATCAAGCCAGCCGTGGTGATGGGTCACAGCGTCGGTGAATATGTGGCGGCCTGTCTGGCTGGCGTGTTTAGCCTGGAAGATGGTCTCAAGCTGATTGCGGCTCGAGGTCGGCTCATGGGCAAGTTGCCCCATAATGGCACGATGGCGGCCGTTTTTGCAGATGAAGTCACCGTCAGAGCCGCCCTTTCCGGTCATGAAGCGCAGGTGGACATTGCGGCTGTCAACGGGCCAACAAACATCGTGATATCTGGGGAGAAAACGGCCGTTGCCACCATCTGCGCCATACTCCTGGAAAAAGGAATCACAACCCGCGCACTCACCGTCTCCCACGCCTTCCATTCACCCTTGATGGACCCCATGCTGGCAGAGTTTGAACAAGTAGCCGCTACCATCACCTACCATAAACCCAAA
>JACSSI010000853.1 GCA_014879345.1 Anaerolineae bacterium
GCGCTTACCTTAGAAGATGCGGCGGCAATGGTGCTGGAAATCGCCGCCGCTGGCCGTTCTGTTAATCCAGATTTGTTGGTGATTGCACATGGCGGCCCGTTTGACGAGCCAGAAAATGTGAGCAAGGCAATGGCGATGATGCCCGGTATCGGCGGTTTCTTTGGCGCATCCAGCATTGAGCGTCTGCCGACAGAACGGGCAATCACGAGTCAGGTGGAAGCGTTTAAGGCGATAAAACTGGCGTAGATTTAGACATCACAGGTGTTTTTTAGCACGGAGATGCAGACACGAAGAGAATTTTTTCGCATCTGCATCTCCGTGTTTTGTTTTTAGGGCTGTTACCAGCCCTTAGAGAGTTTATCGTCAGTTCTAAATAATAATCGGTTCCAGATAATCTATCAGGTCAAATTCATCTACCAACTACCATACCCAATCTGATACACGCTGTGGGGATTTATCGCTTTCATTAGCTTCATCCAACACCAAACCTAAAAATCGCTCATCTTTTACCCCGACTGAATCAGTAAATTCATACCCTGCCGTGCTCGTAAAGCCGACCAATTCTGCCCCCTGGTTCACGAACTTTTCGGCCAGGATACCAATTGCATCACAATAGCTATTGGAATAGCCATATTGCTCGCCCAAACCGAAGGTGTCATGATTATTAGTCCTCAATCTCGATACGTCTCGATAATTTCTGCCATTTCAACTTGGCTCGCTTCCATGAGTTGGAGCAGTCTGATTTGGGTGCGGCAGCGGTCTAGGTTGTGTTGGGGGTGGTCAGTTTTGTAGTACCTGTCACCATTCATGTAATCGGTGAGGAAGCGCATCGCTTGCTCATAGGTGATGAGACGGGCGGCAAAGGCTAAATGGTCGATTTCAAGCGGGGTTAGATTGTGGTGGGTGGCATCCAAGAAGCCGTGGGCTAAACGCGCGTAGATTTCCAGGCTGAATGTTACTTTGTCTGTCTCTGACTCGTCTTCGGCGGCCAGGTTGGCGCCGGAGCGCACGGCATCAGCGAAATCGAACATGGCAATACCGGGCATAACGGTGTCGAGGTCGATGACACAAACGCCTTTGCCTGTTTGTATGTCGATCATCACATTGTCGAATTTGGTGTCGTTGTGGGTGACGCGCAGGGGAATTTGCCCAGTTTCCTGGAGCGTTGTCAGCACCGGAGCCATATCGGTGCGCTCTCGAATGAAGCTGATTTCTTCCGTGACTGTACTGGCGCGTTTGGCGGAGTCTTGGGCAACGGCCGTTTCAAAGGCCACCAATCGCTTTACGGTATGATGAAAGTGGGGGATGGTCTCGTAAAGTTCGTTGACGGGAAAGTCGGCCAACAGGCTCTGAAAACGGCCGTAAGCGTAGGCTGCTTCATAATAATGCTGCAAACTGGGCGCATGCTGATACGTTTTTGCCCCTTCGATGAACAGTTCCATCCGCCAATAATCGCCGCTGCTGGTTTTATGATAGAAACGGCCGTTTTTCGTGGGCAAAAAAGTAAGTGCTTCCCGGCTTGGGTCGCCACCATCTTTCACAATTTTCTGGCAGAGATGGGCAGTTACCCGGCCGATATTGGCCATCACCTTTTCTGGTTCTGTGAAAACATGCTGATTAATACGCTGCAAAATCAACCCTTGTTCCCTGCCAGCGCCCTGGCTGAGTTGAACTAAAAATGTACTGTTGATATGGCCTGAACCATACGGCTTAATCTCTACTAATTCGCCCTCAATTTGGAATTGAGACACGATTTGGGGCAAGGTTGGCTTCATTATTATTCCTCTTGAATCATGCGGAAATCGAAGATTGTGGGCAATGGCTGTTCATGGCGAATACGCGCTTTAAGCTGATCCGTGATGGGGATATTTTCCTGCTGACTAATACGCTGTTGGTGATAGGCAAACCATAAGTCGGACAAAGATTCTTCACCTTCGCGGATGTCGGCGACACTTACTTCATCAGCAAAAAATCGAGGCATCCTCTTTTTCTCCATCATAATAGCGCATGATGCCTAAATGATGCCATGCCAGCCAGTTTTCTGAAAAAGCATGGCTCCTGGCAAACTCGGCTTCCATCGTGGCGATGGGGATGAGCGATTCGAGTTGGGTGGAAACGGCCGTTTTTGCAGTTTGCCAATCTTTCCCATGAACGGCCGTTGCCGGGGCATCGACCATGCCATACGCTTCCAACCATGACCAGGTTTCATGGGCAGGCATGGGTACACGAATAAGCACCTTTACAATTGAATGAGCAAAAAGTAATAATTTCTGAGTCGAAACAGGAATGAATTGCAAGCAAATTTCTACTCAATCGGATAGCCGAGTAGCGTTAGCCAATCGTTCGTTCCCGTATCAATCCCCGCCAACTGATAAGGACTGCATCCCTGATGTTTACCAGGTTCAAAAATCCGCATATTGTGCCAGAGAACAAAGAGATTCAAATACAGTTGATCCGTATCTGGGCAACGAAATGCTTGAAGGTTTCATCTCTTGCCGCAATAACAGTTCCCAGAGG
>JACSSI010000854.1 GCA_014879345.1 Anaerolineae bacterium
AGTTCCGATTCCATTCCCAGCAGTGCCAATATTGAAGACCACGTGAGCATGGGCACAACGGCCGTTCGGCATACCGCCCGCGTGTTGGATCATGTGGAAACGATTATGGCGATTGAACTCATGGCGGCGGCGCAGGGCATTGATTTCCGGCGACGGGAGGATGGGGTGGATAATTTGGGGGCAGGAACGGCCGTTGCCTACAACCTCATCCGCGAAAAGGTGCCGTTCTTCACGGAAGATGTGATTTTAGCGCCCCATATCGAGCAGATGCGGTTGTTGGTGCATAGTGGTGGGATTAAAACGGCCGTTATGGCTGAGTTGGAAAGGTAAAAACTCAAACATTTACCTGCTCAAAAAACTTGATAGGTCTCATGTCCTAGACCTATCATCCCATTTACCCAATCCCCCTAAAACCCTATACTTCTGATCAAGAAATACAAATGCTTTTTCGACTCGTTTTCCTCCTTCCTAAAGCTCCGGGAATCCCCGCCCGGAGCTTTACCTTTTTAAAAACCTCTGCCATTAACTTTCTGATCCCTGCCACATAAACCAAGTAGTCCTCCTGTCCTAGACCTATCATCCCATTTACGTTACTGTCCAAATCCATATACTTATCTTTAAGTAATAACATTACTTTTTCGACTCGTTTTCCTCCTTCTGAAAACTCCGGGAATCCCCGCCCGGAGTTTTCCCTTTTAAACGACAATTTCCCCCAAACTGCCATATTGCCTAATTCCAGACGTTTCATAAAACAAACCGCTCCCCTCATCCCTCATCTTTCATTCCTTACCCTTCATTCCTTTTTCACGCCGCCTACCTTAAAAGTTCGCCTCGCCACCTTCACATAAAGCAGGCTATGGTGTATACTGATGGCCTAATGTGGTTAAAAGTGGGGCAAAGTGGGGTGTTTACCCCCAAATTACCCGCAAAAACTATGTTAAAATGGGGCAATCAGAACAAGTGTTCTAGGTTATTATGTTTTTAGGTGAATACACACACACCATCGACGGCAAAGGCCGATTAACCATACCAGCAAAGTTTCGCGGGGCATTGGCGGCTGGCTTGGTCGTGACACGCGGTTTTGATCAAAACTTGATGCTCTACCCGATGGATGGCTGGGAAAAACTCGCAGAACGGATTACAGAACGGCCGTTATCCGATGAAGATATGCGTGCTTTCCGTAGACGTGTCTTTGCTGGTGCTGTGAACTTAGAACCAGACCGCCAAGGCCGCATTTTGCTGCCCCCCTATTTACGCGACTTTGCTGGCATGAACGGCGATGTCGTCATTGCCGGTATGTTTGATTACCTGGAACTGTGGAGTGCTGAAGCCTGGGCCGCCGTCCGCGAATCAGTCGAAGCCAGCGACGACACAGACAGGTGGGTAGACTTGGGAATCTAGACGATTAACGATTTTTGATTGACGATTTACGATTAATTCGTATGGCAGTCAATCGTCAATCGCAAATCATCAATCTTAAATCGATATGACCGATCACATTCCCGTCCTCTACCATGAAGTGCTCGATTACCTGCAACCGCAGCCAGGCGGCCTTTTTATTGACGGCACTTTAGGGGCTGGCGGCCATTCCGCCGGCATTTTAGAAGCGACCGCGCCAGATGGGCGCGTTTTAGCGTTCGATAAGGATCCAGAAGCCATTCAATTCGCTGGCACAAGATTGAGCGAATTTGGCGAACGGGTCATTCTGGTTAACAAAAGCTATGCCGATATGCCTAAAACGGCTCCGGCACTCGGCTTTGACCAGGTAGATGGCATCTTGCTCGACCTGGGTTTATCATCACGACAGTTAGACGACGGCATGCGCGGTTTTTCCTTTAGATATGAAGCCCCGCTGGATATGCGCTTCGATCAAACGCAAGGCGAAACGGCCGCCGACCTGGTTAACAATTTAACAGAAGCTGAATTGACAGATATTTTTTGGCGTTACGGCGAAGAAAAACAAGGTCGAAAACTGGCACGCATCATCGTTGCCAACCGCCCTATCACCACCACGTCCCAGTTGGCAGACCTGATTGAAGCCAACGCAGGCAAACGGCAGCGCCGTATTCATCCAGCTACATTGGTATTTCAGGCACTGCGCATCGCCGTCAACCAGGAACTGGAAGCCGTGGAGGCTGGCATCCCGGCAGCCATTGATCTGCTCAAACCGGGCGGCAGAATCGCCGTCATCAGCTTCCATTCATTAGAAGACCGGTTTGTGAAACGCCTGTTTCGGCAGTTAAGCCAAACCTGTACTTGTCCGCCTGAACAGCCGATTTGCACCTGTAATACGCAAGCAGTTGTCAAATTGGTGTCACGCAAAGCGATTCAGGCATCAGCGGCAGAAATTGAAAGCAATCCGCGCAGCCGCAGTGCAAGATTGCGCGTCGCAGAGAAATTACCATCAGGTTCGTAGTGATGGCTTTTACAGTTTAAGAAAACAATCAGGTAACGCTGTCATTCCCGCGAAGGCGGGAATCCACTGACTGGACTCCCGCCTTCGCGGGAGTG
>JACSSI010000855.1 GCA_014879345.1 Anaerolineae bacterium
AGCCGACGGAAAGCGAATCGTTGGCCGAACTCGACAGGTTCTGTGAAGCGATGATCCTTATCCGCGAAGAAATCCGCGAGATTGAGGAGGGTAAAGTCAGCCACGAGGATAGTGTGCTGGCAAACGCGCCCCACACGGCGGCGGATGTGATGAGCGATGAATGGAAACGGCCGTATTCCCGCGAAAAAGCAGCTTTCCCCACCGAATGGGTGAAAGCGTCCAAGTTCTGGCCGCCGGTTGGCCGCATTGATAATGTGTACGGCGACCGCAACCTGTTCTGCGCCTGTATCCCTGTAGAAGATTACGAGTAAGCTAGAGATTTGAGCCAGAGCTAGAGGCGCAGTTTCACCCCTCTAGCTCTGGCGCTTGTTGTCTGTTTTGGCGGCGTCGTTTCATATACAAATAACCACCAACAAGGCCAAAAATAAGAATCATCAACACCCCTTCCATACCAAAAGAACCCAACCATGCCTTTTCGGGCAGTAAGGTGACAAATCCCGCACCAGCAAAAGTAGCCAGGAGTGTATTCGCCAGCGTATTCCCCGTCCAGTGCATCAGCACCGCCGGCCACACGGAACCGGTGCGGATTCTGATCTCTCCATAGACAACGGCCGTTACCATCGCCCCCAGCAAAAATCGAGGCAGCACAGTAAGCAGTCCCTCTGCGGTATGTGCCAAAAGCTCGTGCAAATAGGGAAAATGCCACGAAGCCCAAATAATGCCC
Source organism: Anaerolineae bacterium (assembly GCA_014879345.1). Taxonomy (GTDB): domain Bacteria; phylum Chloroflexota; class Anaerolineae; order Promineifilales; family Promineifilaceae. The sequence goes on from JACSSI010000855.1 coordinate 725, forward strand.
ACCACGGCATGACCCAGCAGCCGGTCGTTCAGGCTGTAAACGCTCGGCGCCAGATAGCCGCGCCAGCCTGTTTCTTCAAACAAGGCGAAGATGAAAAATGTCACAGCCAGCGGCGCCATTGTGGTGAAGAGGGCAGGCAAGGTTATGACGCCCAGACTGCTGGCTCCCAGCAGCAATCCCAACGAGAGCACAATCAGGATGCTGACTGGATAAAGGAGCAGACTAAGGAGGTAATAACGGCCGTTTCCCCTAAAATGGGGCCGAAACCCAAGTGACGTTTTATCCCGCAAGACAAATTTCACAATCAAAGCCGAAACCGCCGGTGCTGTTCCCCAAACCAGAAAGCCAAGCCCCGGTTCTGTGGGATCACCACCTAAAACAGGCCCCAGCCAGGCCAGTCCCGTAACCAACAACGTGAAAATAATAATGTTGCGAATCGTTTTATTTTTATTGCTTGTCATCTTTAAAGTCCTAGGGCTTTGGGAACTCATGGGGTCTCAATTGAGAGGTCTTGATTTTCCAATCGAGTAATGATGCTTTCCAGCCACGCAATTTGAGCCTGATGGTGGAGAATGGCGCGTTCCACAGTCAGCAGTTGAAAAAAGCCAATACGGCGTTCGGCTGGCTCCGTCAGCGTTTCCACCTGCTGCTGCGCGTTTGCTAAAATGGCTTGCATGGCAGCCAAATATGCCTTTTCTTGCGCCATAGCTTCAGCTAAACGGGGCAGCAGCGTCTCATCGTCCACAAAACCGCTGAAGAAGATGCGCACCAATAGTGGTTCCCGTTCGCTGGTGGGTGGCAAGGTGTCAGAGAGCCAGGTGTGGAGGGCAGAACGGCCGTTTTCTGTGATGTGATATACCTTGCGATCCGGTTTATCTTCTTGCTCGACCAACTCCACCGAAGCTAGCCCCAACTCGTCCAATTTGTTGAGCGTGCGGTAAATCTGCGCCTGATCCGCCGGCCAAAAATGCTGCACCGAGCCATCAAACGCCTTTTTCAGGTCATAACCAGTAAGCGGCCTGAGTGCCAAAAATCCAAGAATTGCCTGTTGTAGTGACATTATATGATATATCCTATATATGATTTGTCATATAATAAACCCTGCGCAAATGATTGTCAAGAAGCAAAAAAGGGCAGACAAAATATCTACCCTCTTTGAGATTGATCCAATCTGCGCGACCTGATTTTTACATAGGTTCTTACTCTGGTTGATTCACGACTTTGTGATACAGGTCTCGGTATGTATTGTTGGGATCGTATTTCACCTTGACCTGTTCATACGCTGGTTTGTCATAAATTTCCCAGAACTGCGTCTGGCTAAAAAAGGTGTCTGAATAAAGGCACTTCAGCCCGCCTAAATCCAGCAGCTTCTTCTCAATTTGCTTATTGTAATAGTATGGCTCCATGCCCTCTTCTAACTCCATCGACACATAAAAGCCAAAATCAAGCACAAATTCAGATTCCGGTTTATAGAGCGGATACGTGCCAATAGGCTGTGTTGTTTTGACTGGACAGTACCACAGCGGAAATATATGCAGCGATTCCGCCAGCCAGGCATCAAATTCAGCCGCCGTCCGAAAAGGAATCGCCGCATCTTGTATCAGCGCTTCCTTTCGTTCCTTCTCCAGGAATAACGCTCTGGTTGCCGTGCTTTGGCGAAATTTGTTTCTAAACTTGCCAATTTTTATGAGCCTGTCAGAGCGTAGCACCGGTTTGCCCACCGTTTTTCTAAATAGCGGATTGAGCAAAACAGAGCCAATGATATTTTTTTGGTCAGTTGCCCAAA
>JACSSI010000856.1 GCA_014879345.1 Anaerolineae bacterium
GCAGGCATTGTGGGTATTGGGCTGATTGCGCTGTTTACTGTTTTGTATCAGGTGTGGGCGGCACCTCCCGGCTCACCGGAACCAACGGCGACGGTTGAGATGGCGGTGGGCATCACGGAGATGCCGGAGACTGACATACCGCCCTCGGAAACGCCTGCCTTATCGTCCCCGGAAGCCCCACCAACGGCCGTTTCCGACAGTCTCATCGTGCGTGATTGGGATAGCAACGCGATTTGGCAAGCAGGTGATGAAATCAACCGCATCCCTGAAAATGGCGAGATTCCCCTGGTCAGCCTGCCCATTCTCATTCAAGCCAACGACTCGCCCATGGAACTGCTGCTGCCCGATAGAACCCGGCTCGTCTTGGACAGCAATACCAGCATCTCTCTGGATACGGTTGAAAAAGGGCAAGAAACGGCCGTTACCCTGGAAAAAGGTCGCCTTGGCATAGAACCAGTGGGTCTCTCCGTAGCCATCACTGCTCCCACAGACGTTCAGGCACATATCAGCGCCGGCTTGATGGGTGTCACCTATGACCCTGAACTGGAAACCTTCGACATCGACTGCCTAAAAGGCGTTTGCGAGTTAGACATGCCAGGCGAAGACAATACCGTCTTTCTCAGCGGCGGCGAAAAGCGGCGTGCGGCTCAAGGGTATATTCTGGAGTCAGAAGCCGCCCAATTTGAAGCCTTCCTGCAATTGTTCAACCGCCTACCCACCACCACTCCCGTTCCCCTCCCCACCGCAACAGAGATAGGCACAGCCACCGCTACCGCTACCTGGACACCGCTGCCACCCAGAAACGGTGACGCGCCCTACGAGTTTGTCATCGGCCAATCCGTAACTGGCAAAAATTTAAACGTGTTGCAGTTTGGAGAAGGGCCGCGCAAATTTATCCTGGTCGGTGGCACTCATTCAGGGTATGCCCCTAATACTGTCAACCTGGCCAAAGAATTCATCGCTTACTACAGTGAAAACCTGGAAGCCATTCCCGCCGACGTTACTTTATTTATTATCCCCAATCTCAATCCAGACGCCCCGTATGCACCAGCCGATATCACTGGTAGGCTTAATGCTAACGGCGTGGATTTGAACCGGAACTGGGATTGCCGCTGGACAGCAGACCCCATCGTTTTAGGAGGCCCGGTGTCAGGCGCTGGCGGCACAGCCATTGAATCAGAGCCGGAAGTGCAAGCACTAGCCAACTTTATCAAGCAGCAATCACCAACGGCCGTTATTCAATTAGCGGCGCACGGCAGAAGTTATGGCACAGCCTCACCTGGCTCCTGTGTAGAAAGCTCGCGGGTCTCAGTTGCCCTCTCCAAACTGTATGGCAATGCGGCTGGCTACCTCTTCCCCGATGCTGACAATGATGGCCTGGTTGAACCTGATGCCCGTCTCACTGGCGATATGTCTAACTGGCTAGACAGCATCGACATTCCCGCCATTTCAGTGCTGCTCTCGCGCTATGATGACATTGATTTTGAAGCGAATTTGGCAGGCTTAACGGCCGTTCTCGAAGCATTCACAGGCCCAGACATCGAGGCTGCATTCACACCCCCTGTGGTAACGGATGAGATTTGCACAGAAACGGCCGTTATCAGCGAAGCCGTCTATCAAAACCACCAGGAAAAGCTGGGTTGTGCCCAAAGCAACATCAAACAACCATCTGCTGCTGTACAACAGTTTGATAAAGGAACCATGATCTGGCGCGAAGACACAGACGACATCTATCTGCTTTATGATAATGGCTCCCTCGACGCCTACATTGTCAAAGAAGCCTCGGATTACGGCGCCACAGAACTGCTCAAAGGCGGCTTCGGTTATGTTTGGCATACCAAGCCAGGCGTCAGCGGCAGAATGGGGGAACCAAAAGAGCCAGAATATGTGGCAAACCAGTTTAAGGTGCAGGATTTCGAGAACGGCAGCATACTCACCTACGATGGTGCAAGGGGCTACCGCGTGCTCTTCCACAATTCAAACAAGTGGGAATCAGACAGCTAAACCGTTTGTATACAGGTGTTGGTCAACCTTAGTGCATAGTGGCGGTTGAGCCTGTCGAAGCCAAAGCGGTTCGCACCACCAGCCTTCACCCGCCTCCGCCTTCGCCTTCTACAAGCTCAGGCTACGGCTACCTGAACAGATACCGTTTACAAATAACGCACAAACTTGTTTTCCTTATCTACCAAAATCGCTTTGGGGGCTGCCAATGGCTCCTCACGCAGTTGATAGCCAATAATAATAATCTCATCACCCTTTTTGATTTTGTGCGCCGCCGCCCCGTTCATGCAAATAACACCCGAATCCCGTTCGCCGACAATCACATACGTTTCCAGACGTTCCCCATTGGTATTATCTACCACCTGCACTTTTTCCCCAGGCCAAAAGCCCGTTTTCTCCAACAACGCCTCATCAATCGTAATACTGCCCACGTAGTCGAGATTCGCATCAGTAACAGTTGCTTTATGTATTTTTGCGTGCATCACCCAACGCATAAGATTTCCTTT
>JACSSI010000857.1 GCA_014879345.1 Anaerolineae bacterium
GTATAGAAACCAATGCGTTGCTGTAGGTTGGGCAGCAAACTGGGGATATAAGTTAAATGGGCCAACGGAAGGTGGGCGAGGCTGGAGTATTGCCAGAAATCGCATTAAAGAAATGAAGGCTGGTGATTATGTCGTTGTGGCATTACGAGGTAACAGAGTTGGACGTTTGGGGGTGATTACAAGTAAAGCGATTGAAGATCATCAGTGGGAACCGCTAGTTCCAATTGGACTAGAGTTGCCAGATGGAGAAATGGGCCGAAGAATCCTTGTCCGATGGGATTTAACTGTTGGTCCAAATAACCAAGATTTAGTTGTAAAGTTGCCGATTGGAAAGACTTTTTCGAATGGTGAATTAAGACCCACGGTGTCACACATTCGCACCCTTACACTTAATGAGTTGTGTGATGTAATGAATGAACCGGCGAATTGGGTAAGCCTGCTGGGCAACTTCAAATATGAAAAGACGCTTTCTGATTACATTGCAAATTACCCAAGCCATTTGGAAGATGGGCTACTTCCGCATCCAAATTCAAAAATCCGAGAGCGTGTATTCAAAGATAAAACACGACTTGATGTGTTGTTAATAGACAAACAAAATAAGCCTGTTATTGTCGAGTGCAAACAAAATGCACCTACCACTCAGGATGTAAAGCAGTTAAGACATTACATGGGTTTGTTTCTGGAAGAAACAAGAGAAATGCCCCGCGGGATTCTCGTACATGGAGGAGCGTCTAAGTTGCCTTCGGAAGTTGTAAAAGAAGCAAGAAAAGAGGCATTAGTGGAAATAGTAAATTACAGCCTTGAAGTTCATTTCAGACCATCTCTTGTTTCTATGGGCAGCTAAAAGGCTTCTGCAATTTTGCCTAACACGGCTTGTTATTGCCGCTGGCGCGAAGCTTTGGACGGCTGGTTATTGGGTGATTGGTGAAGGTTTGGAAACGGCCAGCGTATCTTCATCAGACGACTGGCCTGTTTTTCATGTATAATGCTCTCTTCAAGAAGAAATTTCAGGACGTTGGTATGAATTCTTCAATCGTTGAGTTACAAAAGACAAAAGTGACAAACGTGTCGGTGACAGAAGATACCTTAACCGTTGATTTAGCTGACGGTCGCACTATCTCCGTGCCGGTGGCATGGTATCCGCGCTTGGTACATGGCTCCTCACAAGAACGAAACAATTGGCGGCTTATTGGTGGCGGGTCGGGTATTCATTGGGCAGACCTGGATGAAGATATTAGCCTGGAAAACCTTCTCTTGGGACAAGCATCCGGCGAAAGCCAAAAATCACTGCAACAGTGGCTTGAAAATCGAAAAGTTTTCTAAATATAGTTTGGGGGGATGGGTAAACGGCCGTTTTGCCTCCACCCTCTATCCTTTATAATCACCATCACAAAATCAATGCGCCAACCAGATACTTTTTACGCCCTGCTCCTCATTCTCTCCTTCATCTCCTGCATTGCCGTCTGTATATTCGTTTGGCGGCGGCGAGACAGGCAAGGCGCACGCTTCGTCCTTCTATTTATGGTGGCGATGGCACTTTGGTCGCTTTTTTACGCCATTCATTGGCTTAGCCCAACACCCCAACAGCGCTGGTTTTGGCTCAACATGACCTACATCGGGGCGCTGATTGTACCAGTTGCCTTTTTCCTCTTTGCCCTCATCTTCACCCAACATGAAAAATGGGTCACCAAACCACTGCTTATATTACTCATAACCCTGCCATTGCTTATCTTTCTGCTGCTGTGGACTGACGAAGCGCACGGCCTCTTTTTTGGCGGCAAACGCACACCTGACTCCACCATGTTTCTTCAAGGCGGTCCCGTCTTCTGGCTAAACGTTGGCTACTCCTACCTGCTTATCCTCATCGCATTCATCTTATTATTTCAGATGTTTAGGCAGGTGCGTCCGCCATACCGCTGGCAAGTCAGCATCATCTTGTTAGGCGCCTCTTTGCCGTGGTTGAGCAACATGCTAAGCCTGGCTGGTATTCGGCCACCCGGCCTGGATCTCACCCCCTTTTTCTTTGTTCTCACTGGGGTCATTTTCACCATTGGCTTGTTCCGCACAGGCTGGCTGGATGTGGTTCCGGTTGCCCGCAGTTTGCTCATTGAGACGATGACAGACGGGGTGCTGGTGCTAGATACGGCAGATCGTATTGTCGATATCAACCCATCGGCAGCCGATCTGTTTGGACAAGCGCAGGAAGCTGTGATTGGGCAGCCAATAGAGATGCTGCTCCGCCAGTGGCCTGATGAGTTAGCCCAACTACGCCAATTGCCTTCTGGTCGAGAAGAGGTGCAGTTGGGCAGCGAATCGCCTCGTTATTATGAGGTGCAAATAACGCCTTTACAGGACAAAAAGCAGCACCTGACAGGGCGGCTTATCACCTGGCATGATATGACTGAGCGCAAAGTAGCGGAGTTGGCGCGGGAAAAGTTGATCCGTGAATTGGATGCGTATGCACATACGGTGGCGCATGACCTAAAAAACCCGCTGGCC
>JACSSI010000858.1 GCA_014879345.1 Anaerolineae bacterium
CCAGTGGGCTGGGTTTCTTTGGATGAAGATGACAGCGATCCGCAGCAGTTTTTCAGCTATGTGGCCGCCGCCATACGGCCGTTTTCCGACATCTCCCATACACTCCCCAACCTATTGCAAGCACCGCAGCCAGCCAAAACATTAGCGGCGGCGGTGGTTAATGATCTAGCCGCCCTTTCCACACCCTGTCTGCTCGTTCTCGATGATTATCATCTCGTTGAATCCGCCGAAATCGATCTGGCGCTGGCGTTTCTGCTCGACCACATGCCGCCCAATTTACACCTCGTCATCACCAGCCGCAGCGATCCAGGATTCCCGCTTTCCCGATTACGCGCCCGTCATCAGTTGACCGAACTACGCGCCGACGATTTGCGTTTTACGGAAGCAGAAGCAGCACAGTTCCTCCAGCAAAGCATGAACATCACCCTCTCTCCAGAGCAAATTTCTGCGCTTGAAATCCGCACCGAAGGCTGGATTGCCGGGCTGCAAATGGCGGCGCTCTCCATGCAAAATCGGGCTAGCAGTGATGTGGATGGCTTTGTCCATACGTTCACCGGCAGTCACCGCTTCATCATGGATTATCTGGTTGAAGAAGCCTTGCGTCAGCAGCCCGAACCCGTGCGCACCTTCTTACTGTCCACATCGATTCTCGACAGGTTGTGTGGCCCCCTGTGTACGGCCGTTACCGAGCAAGAAGATAGCCAGGCGATACTGGAATCTCTGGAGCGCAACAACCTGTTTATCGTACCGCTTGACGATCAGCGGGTCTGGTACCGTTACCACCACCTGTTTGCCGATGTCCTGCAAGCCTATGACAAGGCGGCACAGCCCGATCAGATTGCCATCTTGCACCAGCGAGCCAGCACATGGTACGCGCAGCATGGGCTGCCAGCCGAGGCTGTGCACCACGCCCTCGCCATCGATGATTACGAGCAGGTAGCTGCATTAGCTGAACTGACTTGGCGCGACATGGACAGGCGTTACCAATCGGCCACCTGGCTTGGCTGGGTAAAGGCGCTGCCAGATGAGATCGTTCGTGTCCGCCCCGTCCTTAGTACACAGTATGCCTGGGCGCTGCTGGACAGCGGCGAGATGGAAGCCGCCGAAACCCGTTTACGGGATGCAGAACGGTGGCTCGACATGAGTGATCAACCGAAAACCGCAGCGGCCAAGATGGTGGTGGTGGACGAGGCGGAATTTCAGTCGCTGCCGATAACAGTTGCCAATGCCCGTGCTTATCTTGCCCAAACGCTCGGTGATGTGGCTGATGCTGTGCAACACGCCCAACAAGCACTCGATCTCCCCATCGAGAATGACCCGTTTGAGCGTGGTCTTTCGGCGTTACTGCTGGGGTTCGGCTACTGGGCGAGCGGAGACCTGGACGCCGCTTTCCAGACAGTTTCTGATGCCATGTCTGCCATGTGGACGGCAGGCAACATCCCGTTTGCCATCAGTTTTACGTCTTATCTGGCAGACATCATGCTGGCTCAAGGGCGTCTCCATGAGGCAGTAGCCACCTATGAAAACGCTTTGCAGCGTACAACGGCGCAGGGTAAGCCAGAGATACCGGAAACGGCCGTTCTGCATTTGGGGTTGAGTGAGCTGCACCTGGAACAAGGGGATATGGCCGCCGCTGAGCAGCACCTGTTAAAAAGCCAGGAGTGGGGTGAGCAACCGGCATTCCCACCCTGGCATCGTCACTGGGCGCGCGCACAGGCTCGTCTAAAAGTAGCTCAGGGAGACCTTGACGGCGCGGTTGCCCTGCTCAATGAGGGCGAAACCCTCCATTTTCGGCATCCCGTCCCAGATAGTTGTCCTATAACGGCGTTGAAGGCTCGCGTCTGGCTCCTGCAAGGAAAATTGACAGAAGCCCAGACCTGGGCGCACGAGCAAGGATTGTCTGCTGCCGATACCCTCAGTTACCTGCGCGAATTTGAACACATCACCCTGGCGCGACTACGCATCGCCCAATACAAGCGTGATGGAAACAGCGCCAGTCTCCACGAGGCAGCAGATTTACTTGCCCGGCTGTTGGCAGACGCGGAAACGGGCAGACGGATAGGCAGCGTGGTTGAAATCTTGATGCTGCAAGCGCTGGTATACGAGGTGCAGCATGACACAACTGCGGCGCTTGGGGTGTTGGCGCGTGCCCTGACCCTGGCCGAGCCAGCGGGTTATGTCCGCATGTTTGTGGATGAAGGGCTGCCGATGATGAGGCTGCTGCAAAAAATAAACAGTGAAGAGGCTGTGATGAAGCGCTACTGCCACACATTGCTTACCACCTTTGCCGCTCAAGTAGAAACGCAGCCTTCGTCCCCCACCCCACAACCGTTAGTTGATCCCCTCAGTGACCGTGAACTGGAGATTCTCGCCCTCATTGCCGCCGGTCTCAAAAACAAAGAGATTGCCGCGCAGTTGGTGATCAGCCTCAATACCGTCCTCTACCACAACAAAAACATCTACAGCAAGTTGGGCGTCAACAAACGCGCCCTGGC
>JACSSI010000859.1 GCA_014879345.1 Anaerolineae bacterium
TTTTTCCTCGGCTAAAATCGCGTGTATCTGGGGAATTTCTGCTTTGCGGGCTTCTAAAGAGTCGTCGAGCGTGCCTTGTAGATCGTCTACGTCAAAGAGATGCACACTGGGAATATTTCGCGCCGCCGGGTCAATATCACGGGGAACGGCGATGTCGATGAGGACTAACGGCCGTTCTGCGCGTAATGTCATCGTTTTGGCAATTGCTTCGCTAGATAGGATTGGGTGGGGCGAGGCGGTGGCGCTGATGACCACATCCGCCACTGCCAGCCTGGGCAAGAATTCATCCATGCCGTAGGCGTGACCGTTGTAGGGAGCGGCTAATGCCTCGGCGTTGGCTTTGGTACGGTTGACCACATCAATATTCGTCAACCCCCGTGCGTGTAGGGCTTTGACCGCCAGTAGCGCCATCTCGCCAGCGCCTACGATGAGGATGTTTTTCTCATGTAAATCACCCACTGTTTGTTTTGCCAGGGCAATGGAAACGGAGCTGATGCTGGCTGGATTGTTCCCAATGGCGGTCTCCGTGCGTACCCGTTTGCCGCTGCGAATAGCCGTCTGAAAGAGCGCATCCAGGATGGGGCCGATGGTGTGGGCTTTGACGGCGGCCATGTAGGCGTCTGTGACTTGGCCTAAAATTTGCGGCTCACCGAGTACCAGAGAATCTAACCCGGCGGCGACTTCTAAGAGATGGGTAACGGCCGTTTCCCCTGCAAAAAAGTAAACCTGATCCCCCATCCCGTCCAAATCAGCCGGATGGATGCTGGCGAGTAAATCGACCATCAACTGGCGCGGCTCTGTCACAGTGGCCTCAACGACGGTGTAGAGTTCCATCCGGTTACAGGTGGAGAGGATAACCGCTTCACTGATGGCTGAAAAACGGCCGTAATCCGTGACCATGCCTTCATCCAACATGGGTAATAACTGCCCCACATCAATCAACGAGCAGCGCAGCCGTTCGCGCACCTCAACCGGTGCGGTGCGGTGGCTAAGCCCCAGACAAACTATCTGACGAACTGACATCATAAACCTCAGCAATGGCAAGTTGAACCGTATTTAAGAGTGTATTGACGCGGCGCAGCAGACGAATATTGGCGTCTGGTTTGATGCGGGTATTTTCGGGCAGTTGCAGGGCGGTTTCCATGAGCATGTCGCGGAAAAACATGGAGGCTTCCAGCGCTTCTGTCAACGGCAGACCAGCCTGCAAGCCAATATCGCCATATTTGTGACCGATGTTGGCGGCCTCTGCCAAAATCTCGCCTCCATTTTCATCGGAAAGGTATTGCATCGTCAACCCTAAAAGTTGTTGACCTAAAATGCGGTATTGGGAACGGGCGGCATCGTCGAAACTGGTTAGCCACGGCTGATTTTTTTGTACCACAATTTCTTGCCGCGTTTGCACCAGGGCTTGGTCAGCCCAGGTTGTTTCGATGCTGGTGGCACTTAGATTGAGGTGCTGCTGGGAAAATTGGCTGATAACGGCCGTTGAGAAACGGCGGTGTCCCCCAGGCGTGAGCATGACGGGAATCTCGCCATTATCGGCCCAGCGGCGCAGGGTGGTATGATGCACACCCAGTTCTTTGGCGGCGGCGCTGAGAGAGAGCCATTTTTCGGTTTCGGGTAGTTGAGTCATAAGTTCCTCTCAAGACCTGACAGGTTTACTTCCGTATCGTGGCATAAAGGCATTTTTGCATAGCAAACCACCTTTACAGACCAGTACGTTAGTAAACCTGTCAGGTCTGCGCCACTCTTTGAGCAATTTCTTTGCCCTGATGCACACAATCAGGAATGCCGATGCCGCGATAGGGGCTGCCGGTGACGAAGATGTTGGGGGGCAGCGCCGCTTCGATGGCGGTTACACGGTCTAAATGGCCCACGTCGTATTGTGGGTTGCTGCGCTGCCAGCGGTAGATGCGATGGAACAGCGGCTTGGCGTTTACGCCCATGATTTCTTGCAGCTCGCGGCGCACGGTACGGAGCAGGTCGGCATCGTCTATATCCATCATTTCCGGCGTGCGCGAACCGCCGAAGAAGACGCGCAGCAAGGCGTGGCCTTTGGGGGCGCGTTGGTGGAACTTGGTGGAAGTCCAGGTGATGGCGTTGATTTTGCGCTTTTCACTGCGCGGGATGACGATACCAAAGCCGTCGAGCGGGTGGTTGAGTTCGTCGCGGCGATAGCCCAATGAGATGGTGCCGGTGCTGACGTAGCGAATCTCGTTTAGCGTTTGGGCGGCCTCGGGCGCTAATTCTGCCAGCAAGTCGGCGGCAACAAAGGCGGGCACGGCCAGGATGATTTTGTCGGCGGTTATAGTTGAACCGTCGGATAATTGAAGATTGAAGATTGAAGATTGAAGATTGCCATTCTTTAATCCTTCGACAGGCTCAGGACAAGTTCCTTGATCTTCAATCTTTATGTTGGTAACGGCCGTTTCCAAGCGTAAATCTCCCGTCAATCTGGCCTGAATCTCAGCCACAAACGTTTC
>JACSSI010000860.1 GCA_014879345.1 Anaerolineae bacterium
TGCCACCACCTGTGGATGCCCGCCTTCGCGGGCATGACACGATTACCGGTTTATTTTCTTAAGCTCCATCAAGATTGGTTCAATCTAAATAAACAGGAAGTTATTTCTCAGGTGGTGGCTCTTTTTCCACAGGTGTAGTGAAACGGTTAGACAAATCACTCACCTGCTGACTGAGCCATTGCAGCCCTGTGGCAGCCCCTTTTTGTGCTTCTGCTTTCCAGTCGATTTCCTGGGCGCGGACTTGCATCGCTTCCATCTGCTGCTTGGTTTGCTGCTCGATGGTGTCGGCCACTTTGTTGGCGATGGCTTTGCTGCTTTTGGTGGTGACGGATGCCACGCCGCGAGAAACGGTTCCCGTCACTTTTTTGCGTGGTTCACTGTCCCACGCTTTTTTGGCGGCACTGCCTGCCACCTGCCCGGCGCTGCTGGCCGCACTTTGGGCTGCACCTTTGACATCTGGGGTACGTCGGTTTTTGTCTTCCGGCATGAGGGGAATATCTTCTTCTTCGATAATAATGCGAATGGGTTCTTGGTCTTGGGTCATGGGTCACCACTTTTGGTCATCAGTTTTCAGTTGCAGGGAGTTTAAGGCTGCAAGCTGTTGATAAGTGCCTTTACGCAGAAGTTGGCAATGCGTTTCAAAGCGCTCATGTTGAGTAATGATAGTGGGTTGCTGGCGGTTTCTCAAACGCCAAGGCATGTTTCTCATGCACAAGTTAACAGATCCCCGTTTTTTTATTGACAATTGGCCGGTTACAAATAACAATTCCCCATGTTTTCTATTCCTTTTGTAGACTTCGGGGGCAGCGGTTCCCTGCTCCATTTTGCTCACGCTAACGCGTACCCACCTGCCTGTTATCACCGATTTATTGAGCCGTTCCTGGCAGATTATCATGTGGTGGCAATGAAACAACGGCCGTTATGGCCCCATTCCCAGCCTGAAAAATTAACAAGTTGGCAGGATTTCACTGACGATTTGATTCACTTTTTCGAGCAAGAAGGCTGGCACGATGTGATCGGCATGGGTCATTCATTGGGGGCCGTGGCGACGATGTATGCCGCTGTGCAGCGCCCCGATTTATTCCGCGCCATCGTACTCATTGAGCCTGTGTTTTTGCCGCCACAGATATTACAATTGGCCGCCGCGCATCCTGATAAAGCGGCCGAACAGCCGTTTGTGCTGCGGGCCTTGAACCGCCGCAATCGCTGGGATTCCCGCCAGGAGGCGTTTGACCGCTTCCGCGAAAAAGCTGTGTTTGCGCGTTGGTCGGATGCGGCACTGTGGGATTACGTCAACAACGGTATCCATGAAGAAGACGGCGAATTTGTCTTAACCTACCCCCGTGAATGGGAGAGCCGCGTGTATGCCCGACCCCCCTTGTCCGTGTGGGAGCGAATTCCGCAGCTAACTGTGCCAACCCTCGCTATCCGCGCCACAGAAACCGACACCCTGTTCCCCGAACCCTGGCAGTTGTGGCAAGAATTGCAACCCCATGCCACCTTTGTTGAGATGGATGATGTCGGTCACATGCTGCCTATGGAATGGCCGTTACTCGTCGCCCAAACCATTCAAAACTGGCTGGAAAAGGAAAGATTGAGGATTAAAGATTAAAAACACGTCACGGTTCCTCCAATCTTTAATCTTCAATCTTTATTCATCATGCCCACAAAATCCCTCAAAATCTCAGGTGCCTGGTTGGTTCTTCTCGCGGCAACACTGTGGGGCACCACAGGCACGGCGCAAACCTTTGCCCCCGATGGCACCTCGCCGTTGGCTGTCGGCACGATGCGCATGGTGATCGGCGGCGCGTTGCTGGCGGGGCTGATGCTGGTACGCGGCGGCTGGCGGCACGGTGGACGTTGGCCTATGTTGCCGTTGGTGCTGGCCGTTTTGGGGGTTGTGGGGTATCAGCTTTTATTTTTTGCGGGGATAGCACGGACTGGGGTGGCACTGGGTACGATTGTGGGCATCGGCAGTTCGCCGATTATGGCGGGCTTGCTGACCTGGCTGGTGTTCCGAGAATGGCCGGGGCGACAGTGGGCGATTGCTACCGGCCTGGCGATTGTCGGCTGCACGCTGCTGATTGGCGGCGGGCAGGATATCCAGGTGGATGTGGGCGGCATGTTGTTGGCGGTGGGCGCAGGCGCAGCGTATGCGGTGTATACCATTGCCAGCAAATTCCTGGTCGGAGAACGGCCGTCTACGGTGGTGGCCGGTGTTGTGTTTGGCCTGGGCGCATTGCTGATGCTGCCACTCTGTTTTGTCCTGGATATGGGCTGGCTGGCACAGCCGAGCGGGTTTTTGGTGGCGTTCCATTTGGGGGTAGTGACCTTGGCATTTGCTTATCTGCTGTTTACGATGGGATTGAAGACGGTTAGTTCAGCAACGGCCGTTTCCCTCACCTTAGCCGAACCGTTAACCGCAGGGCTGTTGGGCGTGTTTGTAGTGGGCGAATCATTGGAGCCACTGGCCTGGTTGGG
>JACSSI010000861.1 GCA_014879345.1 Anaerolineae bacterium
CTTGCAATTTTCAAGAAACCAACCAGGCCCACAAAGAAGATTTTGTGTGAAAAATAATGAAGAGAAAACGGCCGTTGAGTTTCTGTTGAGTTAGTCATAGTACGCTAGTACTGTTACTGCCCCCTTTGGGGCTGTGGGAGCTTTGCCAGCCGGGTCACGAAGACCCACCCATTCAATATCCGCATTTCGTTATTGGGTTCAAACCGAACCTGGAGGGTTAGGAAACATGAATAAAAAACATTGGATAATATTTGTTCTTTTAGCCATCGCCTTAGTAGCCGTCATTGCCGCTACCGTTTCAGCCGAGGATGGCGTACTATTTCGGCGAGACATCTCCAAAACGCCAGACGCAGAAACCGAAAAAGCAGCCATCTACATGATGGACTTTTACGTGCCAGCCCAGGCTTCCACCGGCCTCGTCGGTCCAGTAGATAACTATGACGTGGCGGCAGTAAATGATGATGGCGAACCAGTAGAGGGATATGCACCGCGAGATTTCGCCAAACCGCTGATTACAGTATGGATCGACGACCTCGGTGGGGCAGAAGCTGCGGCAGAGAGCATAAACACCATCGACGGCATTTATGCCATTGATGGCGGTATCAGCTTTGGTGAATTTGATGCTTTCGCTGGTATCTCGCTAGACGATGGCACAAGCTGGAAACGCACAAATCTGTCGCGTTCGGCAGACCTTTCCTCCTTCAATCTAGCCAACGGACACGCCTATCCTGGCGATGTACACAACGTCGTGCATCAAGTAGCAGGGGATCGCATCTTCGTAGCCTGGGTGAGCAAATATTGTGACGGAGGCAGCCCTCTCTACAAATACGTTCCAGAAGACGACGCTGACTATCTGGGGGATCTGGAAACCACCTACGGCAAAGATGCCCTTTACCTGTATGACCTGTTTGGCGTCAAAGGAAATCAAGGTTCAGTAAACTACACAGAACAAGGGTTCCCCGAAATCGGCGAAATTCCCTATTCCTGCGTCTGGACAGCCCGTGGTAAGTTGATTGTGGGGGATGATCCAACAACAACCACAGAGGCAGAAGCAAATTATGTCATGTGGACAAAGCCAGAACGGTTAACCTCCGGTGCGCGAGATGCCAATCTACCGGCCGTAGATTGTGCCAAAGACGCTGGCTGCATTTTGACCTGGCAAGAAGACCCCGAAGGTCTCCGCCCGGGGCAGGGTCTTGGCCCAGGCGAAGGCTGGTCAGGTGCAGTGGCAAACGGCAAGACAGACATCTGGTACTCCTACATCAGCTATACCGATTTTGATGATGTGTTTGCGACAGAAGACACCATTGGAGCCATCTCAATGGATGATTACGCTTCGCTTGAAGACACCACACTACCCAAGGTATATGTGCCGATGGCAATGCCGGTGCGACTCACCGACAACAACATGTGCAAAGGTAAAAGCAGCACACTTAATCCCAGTGATCCCTACTGCTACATCGACTTTGATACCATCGACGATATTGACAATACCAATGTAACAGAATGGCTAGAGGGTATGACTGAAGCTGAAGAAGGCGCCGACTACTGCGCCTCCGAGATTGGTTGGACAACGCCAGGTGGGTCAATCATTCCAATTTGTGTCACGGAAGATGGACGGGTTCTAAACGGCCGTGTTGCCTCCACTCGTGTGCGCCTCAACCTCAAACCCTATACCCCGGCTGACGCTGTTGATGCAGATGGTGACGGCGAGGTGGAAAAAAGCGCCTGGGTTGTCATGGCCGCTGAAGAAACCAAAGCTCTGGGTGATGTCCTGATCACACCTGACGGAACTCCAGCAGAAGACCCCATTGATATAGGGAAAGATGTCTGGTATTACTCCTTCGACATGTTTGATCACATCATGGTAGACCAGGGCGGTATGCTCAACCAGCCTGCAAAATGCAGCCCCTGGACGGTGGGAGCAGACTACGACTGCGAAGATTATGAATTCTTCCCGGTGCAGATTGACCCACTTAATGAAGGGGAATATTACCTGACAGAAATTGCCCGTCGTTTTGCCTTGACCACCAATTCGGTATCGGCAGCGGCGGATTCAGAGAGCGGTCTGGCAGCAATGCTGATCTACAAGCAGGGTATCATCAACCAGGGTGGTCCGGCCGACATTATGCTCCGCCGTGTGCTCATCCCAGATGACTTTGACCGCACCATAGACAATCCTTACGCTTATGAGAACATGGAATGCGACGAGTGGGTCTATCAAGATGGTAGCAACCCTAACTATCTCAATGGTTTGTGTCTCTCACCAGCTATCAACATCTCAGGGGCAACCATCGTCGAATGCACTGGTGCTATTGGCAACGATTTCTGCGCCGACACTTTCCCGGTAGCAGATGACGGCAGCATTCCTGATTCAAGCAGTTCTTTCCCCAAGGTTTTAGAATGGCGGCAGTGTGACGGTGGCACCAGCATTGAAGGCTGCGAGGATGACAACGACCTCGACGACCAAACCTGGGAAA
>JACSSI010000862.1 GCA_014879345.1 Anaerolineae bacterium
GCGGCAGATGCCTTGCAGGATGTAGTGGTCGGAGGGGAAGTTGAGGTCGTCGGTGAGGATGGTGAAACGGCCGTTTTGCCTTTGCAGCGCCGCCAGTGCCAGTTTGTACAGGTTGACGGAAGTGGAATCGGCCACCAACACCTCGTCGGGCTGAGCGCCAATCAGCGCCGCGATTTTGCCGCCAATGCGAGCGGATAAGTCGATCCAGCCCTCATTCCAGCCGCGAATGAGCCGGTCGCCCCATTCCTGGTTGACGACATCGTGCAGGCGTGTTTGCGCCTTGAGCGGCAGTCGTCCCAACGAATTGCCGTCGAGGTAAATGAGGTTGGGATCCGTGATGACAAATTCCTGGCGAAAGGCAGCCAGTTCGTCTTGGCTGTCGAGTTGTTGGGCGTGGGAGAGGTTGGTTATCGAGGTCATAGGTGGAATGAAAGATTGAAGATTAAAGATTGAAGATTGGTAGTCGCCGCCAATCATTAATCTTTAATCTTTATTTTTTGAGCACTGCCCGCACCGGACTGCCATCACCACCAACGATTTTCAATGGCAGGGCGGACAGTTCGTAGAGACCATCAGGCACGTCGGCGAGAGCCAGTCCTTCCAGGATGGCGATGTGGTGGCGATGGAGGGCGTGGTGACCGGGCAGGGTTTTGCTGTCCAGGGCGTCCATGGAAGGGGCGTCGCTGCCGTAGAGGATGATGCCGTGCTGCGCCAGAAAATCGGCCAGTTCCGGGCTGGGGTAGTGGCAGTCGGATGGGAACTGGTTGAGCGGCAGGTTGCTGAGGGGACTGTGGACGAGCAGGCGCGGCGCCAGGGAAAGGTCGTAGGCGGCAAAGTCGGCGGGGGTGAGCGACCCGGCAGTTTTGTGAATGGTGACGAGTTGGGCTGTGCCCCAAAACGGCCGTAGGTCAAGCTGTTCGATGGTTTGTCCGGTATCCGTGTAGTGATAGGGAGCGTCGATGTGGGTGCCGGTATGGCTGTTCAGGAGCAGGTTGCTGAAGTTGACGCTGTTGCCGTTTTGCAGGCTGAGTACGGTGGTGTGGGTGAAGGCTTGGGATTGGGGCCAAACGGCCGTTTCTCCTGTTAGCGGTCGGCTGATGTCGATGAGTGTCATGGGAAAAAGTATACTGAAATTTACTGTTTTTGCATGGGAATTGCTGCTGTGATGCGGTATCGTGTTGCCAACTCACAAAAGGATCGAAATTTATGACAAAACGACGCTTCACTTCATCGGTTGTTTTATTGGGAACGCTTATTGCTTTGCTGGCTGGCGGCTGGCTGGCTTCGGCGCAAACATTTGACAAGTTTGTTTATTTGCCCATTGTGGTGAAGCCAGTGCCACCACCGCCACAGGAGTTTCGGGGGTTGTGGGTGACGCGCTTTGACTGGACGGCGTGGGATGGGGCGCATCCAGAAAAGATTGATGAAATTGTGCAAAATGCGGCCGATGCCGGCTTTAATGTGCTGTTTTTCCAGATTCGCGGTGAAGCGGATGCTTATTACGCCTCAAATTTAGAGCCGTGGTCAAAACGAATTAGCGGTTCCAACGGCGCCCTGGGTCAGCCACCTGGGGCAGAATGGACTGGATTGGGCGACCCGCTGGATTATATGATTAAAAAAGCACATGCGGCTGGGCTTCAGGTTCATGCTTACTTGAATGTGTATCCGGTGGCTTCATGCAGCGCCATCCCAAACGCCACTGTGACACCGACGCCGATTTATCATCAACTTATTGCCGCACATGGCACAACGGCCGTTGGCGGAAGCAATAAAGTGAATGGCTTGCAATGGCTGACTGACGGGCAGGTGTATTGCAGCGGCGATCAATATCTATGGGCGTCGCCTGCTTCTGAATTTTATGATGATCACGTGATTGCTGTGGCTAATGATATTGCCGACCGGTATGAGATTGACGGTTTGCATTTGGATCGGATTCGTTACGCGCACAGTTTTGCTTCTTGTGATCCGGTGAGTTTGGCTGAAACGGGTGAGTGTTTTGGCAAGGCGCCTGATGGCTTTGCCAGTTATCAGGATTGGCAGCGGGCGCAGGTGAGCGAATTTGTCGGGCGCATTTATGATGAAGTGGTGGCAGCTCACCCAGACTTGTGGTTCTCAGCAGCGGTGTGGCCGGTGCATACCAAGAAGGCGGAATGGGGCTGGACTGAACCCTATCAGGAAGGTTACTCAACTTATTACCAGGATTCAAAGGCGTGGTTGTTAAATGAAAGTATAGACAGTATTTCACCCATGATTTATCCAGGCAGCACGACTGAGTGTCCTGATGGTAATATTTATTGGACAAAGGAGCGCTGGGAAACGTTGGTGGCAGATTTTCAGGCGGAGCGAAACGGCCGTTATATCATCCCAGGCATCGGTGGTCATTACTGTTCGTTTGACGAGATTGCGGCACGTATCCAGATGGCGCGGGATATTGGCACAGCCGGACATGCCATCTTCTCGTATCGTTTGTTGCTAGACAA
>JACSSI010000046.1 GCA_014879345.1 Anaerolineae bacterium
CTCTTTATGCGGGTGGCGGACGGACATCTCTTCCAGCGAGAGGGTGAAGTCGCGGAACAAACGCAAATTGCAGCGGAACCAGTTAATGCAGCCAACGCTGAAGGTCAAGGTCAAGTAATTCCGCCTGCACCGGCAACCTTAACATTGCCCCAGGTGGCGTCTCTTGGTCGTCAAATTAGTCAGAATTTCAATGAAGATGAGTTGCGTGATTTTTGCTTGGAGCTTGGTATTGATTATGAAGATTTACGAGGTTCAAGTAAATCCAGCAAAGCGCGTGAATTGGCTGATTATTGTCGGCGACAAGGATTAGTGCCGCAATTGTGGCAGAATTTGTACGATCGTAAAGGGCATGTGCAGTGGCAAGTATGATGTCTAAGGAAAACGGCCGTTTCCATGCCTCCTAAATCTCTTTTACTAAGCCGTCCCAAACTGGCGGCTCCTATTTGTCCGCGTCGCTTCCAACTGCTAGAGGTTCATGCAATGGTAATGGATAACGATCATTGAGTAGAATGCGTCCGAGTTGCTAATCGAAAATCATCTTGTATAGATTTTGCCTGTTTTGAATAATAATCACTAAAAATCATCAATAATCATGCACGAAACTGCTAAAGGCTTTATTACTTATACAATTCAAGTTTTCAATAAAGCGACTGTCCATGTTTCGGTTTCGGAAGCTAATGAAAATTTTCTTGGATATCCTAAACAATACCCATTTAATTACAGTAAAAAACGACGTAAGCTGAATGAGTTAACTAAAAAAGCAAGAGAAAATCAGCTTGAAACTGAAGCGGATAATATAGAATTGGGGGAGAAATTATACGAAACTTTGTTTGATCCAGCTCATCAAAGTGATTTTATCTCAATTTATGACAAAGCTATACAGAAAGACAAACCTCTTCTTATACAGCTAGAAATAGACGAAATTGTCCTTACGGAAGTTGCTGCTTATCCGTGGGAATTTATGCGCACGCCAAAACAACCTGGCAAACCAATAATTTGGCTAGCGACTAATCCCCATATTGCTTTTTCTAGACGGCGTATATATGGCCGAGAACCGCTGAAACTGCAAGCTAATGAGGTACTTCGTATAGCTCTGGTAGTTTCCGACCCCCCAGAAGGGGATTTGGGGAAAGTTGAATATTTAACAGTTATTGATACTTTGAAAGAACTAGCTAATAATAAAAGATTTGAATTACTTGATGTAATTGGCATTGATAAAGATGATCCGGCAGTACCAGATAAAATCGATCAAATAACTCGCAACAACCCAGATATACTACATTTCATTGGGCATGGTCGCGTCATTAGAAAGGAAAACAAGGATGGTCAAGATATAGAAGTTGGAGAACTAGCATTAGTAGATGATATTACGGATGAACCATTCTGGGTCAATGCAGATTATTTTTGTAATCTTTTATCAAGCAAAACAGGGTTAGTAATATTGCAATCATGCGATAGTGGGACATTATCAAGGGAACGAGCTTTTGTTGGGGTCGCATCTTCTATATCTCAGCAGAATATTCCTGCGGTAGTGGCTATGCAGTATGAAATATCTAACAGTGCAGCAAAATGCTTTATTGAGGCATTTTATGAAAGTTTTGCCGAAAATTTTCATGTTGATCGAGCTGTTCAATATGGTCGCCGAAAAATTACGCGTAGACCATCGATGATGTATAACACACGTGATTTTGCAACACCCATAGTTTATCTATCTGTAGATAATGGTAAAATATTTCAATTAGAAGAACCGAAAACAACAAAGCTTCCTTCCGAACCAATACCAAATAAAATAACACCAGAAAAGGTTTCGCCGATTAATATGTTAGAAACAATTCCTGGTGTGCATTATGTGGAACGAAAAAAACTTTTTGAAGATTTGGAATCAAAAGTTTTAAACAGTCAAGATTCCTCGAATAATTTATTTATTATTTCAGGCCCTGGTGGAAATGGGAAGACAACTTGTATAAGGGAATTCTGTGGCGCTCACGAGACAAAAAATAGATTTTCTGGTGGCATATTATGGGTTGAACTTGGTCAACAGATTAAAAGTGTGCTTGATGGACTAAATTTGTTGATAAGGAAGTTGAAGAGTTGGGATACCTCCGATACACGATGTACTGATGTCGAAACCGCGGCGGATGCTTTAGCTGATTTGTGGCTTGACTCTAGATTAAGAGATCGAAAATTTCTTTTAGTAATTGATAATGGTCAAGATAAAAATCAGCTATTACCATTTTTGCGGAA
Organism: Anaerolineae bacterium; assembly: GCA_014879345.1. Taxonomy (GTDB): domain Bacteria; phylum Chloroflexota; class Anaerolineae; order Promineifilales; family Promineifilaceae. The sequence continues at coordinate 2,245 of JACSSI010000046.1, forward strand.
TGGAGAAAATGTTGTTCGCTTAGCCACAACTCGTAATAAATCGCTTGCAATAGAACTCGAAGCTAAAAAAATTGAAGTGAACTCAATGCTTGATGAAGAAGCTGAAGATTTATTAAGTCAGGGGCTAGATACCGAACAAATAAGGTTAAACGAAAATGAATTTCACAAATTAGCAAGGCGATTAGGGAATTGGCCACTGGCGATAAAAATTGTAAACAGCATTATCAGAAGACGTGTTACGTTCCATGGACAATCAGTAATTAATGCATTAATAGACGTTCAGAATGCAATTGAAGAAAAAGGCGTAACTTTTATTGACAAAAAACAAGTGATTTCTACAACAATAAATGTTAGTTTGGATTATTTGAATGATAGTACGATTGATTTAGATGAAAATCCCATAGATCGTTTCCTAGACCTGTCAATTTTCCCTAAAAATACTCAAATCCCTTTAAGTGTCCTTGAAAAATTATGGCATGCAACAGCGGAATTTGATAAATATCAAACTGAAAAATTCTGTGAAGTTCTTTTTGAATTATCATTGATTCTAGAACTTGATTTAAATCAAAAATATATTCGGTTACATGACATCGTTCAGGAATACCTTACACTTAAACAAGAAAAAAGCGGACTACTAGAAGGGCTTCAAACCCAATTTATTAAAGTATGCAATATCTCGAATTGGTTAATGCTACCAAATGATGAACCTTACTTATGGAACAACTACTTTCATCATCTATTGGGAGCGAAATCTTACGATTCAATAATTCAAACTGCGACAGATTTGGGCTATCTAGCAACAAAGATATTGATGACCAGTTTGCTGGCAGTTGAAATCGATTTGAAGATCGCAAAGGAAACCGCAAAACAAGAAAAACAAGAGCGTATTTTAGATACCCTTGCTCGAAGATTTTCTCAATTTGGGCATATTTTGACCAACTGCAATCGTGTGGAAGATGTTTTCGCAACACTCTATAGTCGCCTTCAACTCACTGGAGATTTAATAGAATTGTTAAATGGGTCGAATAATCGCCGAAGACTCCCTTATTTATCTGCTAAATGCCCATTACCAGATATTATCCATCCGGCATTAGTTCGTACATTCATATCAGGTCAATTTTTTGAATCAGGAAGAAAGAAGTCAGGTATGCATTGTGCAATCAATTCGGATGGTAATGTTGTAGTTTCTGTTTCTGAACTTGGCGATATTGTAGTTTGGGATGCTTCTGTCGGGATTGAAAAATGGTCAGATCGGTTAGATAAATCAATTCAATCATATAGCAACCCTACAGTTAGCGATTGTGGGATCAATGGTGATGGTAGCTTAATCATTATAGCGTTCGGCAACGCTGTGGTATTGATGGATGGTAATAAAGGTGGAATAAAAGAAGTCTTGTCAAGTCAAGAAGGACACATTCAGTTATGCGATATTAGCAGAGATGGTCAATGGATTATTGCTGTAGTAGGTGGGAGCATTTTGCAGACTTGGATGATCAATGTAAAAAATAATTGTTATGAGAAAGGAAGCTTGATAGAACAAGATAAAAGCTTGATTAAATCTTGTTCCATTTCTCCCGATGGTAAATTTGCTTTGTTAGGAATGTCGAATCATTTGAGGTTATGGAATATTAAGACGAAAATTAAAGAGCATGAATTTCGGGGGCTTCGAAAAGATGTTTTTTGTGACTGTGATCTAAGTGAAAATGCCCAACGAGTTGCTGCTGTCTTGAGTAATGGAAATATTAAAGTTTGGGATTGGGATGGAAAGAAAGAAACGATTGTTCCAGAAATTAAGGGGCATGATGATACTGTTTTAAGTTGCGCTTTAAGTCGAGATGGAAAACGTTTGGTTTCGGGTTCACAGGACAATGTGCTAAAGATTTGGTATTTAGATGAACCTGATAAAGTGAAAGTGATTGTTTGTTGGGGACATACAGATCCTGTTAATAAATGTGCAATCAGTGATAATGAATATGTGGTTTCTGTTTCTGGTGGCGAAGAGCAAAAAACAAAACTATGGCGTGGGTCTGTTTTCAATGATGGAATCGTTCAATCACATAAGCCAGGGAGAACACGCGCAAATGGATGCGTAATTAGTCCTGATGAACAATTCGTTATTGCAGCTATGCAAACGGGAACTGTGGGTATTTGGGATACAGAAACTGGAAGAGAGGAATTTTCGCTAGGTGGAACAGACGATATCTTTAAAAGTTGTGCAATCAGTTATGGTGGCGATTTTGTTATTTCGGCCTCCCTTGATCATCGATTACAAATATGGAATATAGACGCAAAAACAAAGAGGGGGACAGGGGGGAATTCATATCATCACAACGGACCTGTAAATGCGTGTGTTGTTAGCAAAAATGATGATTTTGTTATTTCTGCTTCATCTGATAGAACCCTTAAGATATGGGATGTTAATAGAGATGATTTAGGTCAAATAGTATTAAAAGAGAGAATTAAACCTTTGGTAGGGCATAAAGATGTTGTTCATGATTGTGACATAAGTTCAGATGATAGACTTGTGATTTCAGCTTCAAAAGATACACGTTTAGGGGTTTGGGAGGCAAAATCCGGAAAACATTTAGCATGGTTGGAAGATCATAATGGAGAGGTATATGCTTGCAAGATTAGTGAAAATCGCAAGTTAATCGTTTCAGCCTCTTCGGATAAAACATTAAAAATTTGGGATGCACAAGAATTTGGCCTGATAAAAACTTTATCGGGTGAACATAATGACAGAATCAATGGTTGTGCTTTTAGCCATGATAATAATTTGCTAGCTTCAGTATCATCAGATCAAACACTTAGAGTCTGGGATATAAATGCAGGTACTTGTCTTTGTGCGATTGCTGTAGATGGGCCTTTGTATGATTGTGCATGGTTTTTAGACAATGAATCTTTAGTCGCCGTTGGTGCTGGAGGTGTTTACTTCTTTCAATATGTAAGTTTTGAGTAGTAATTATTGATATAAAAATTCACTGATGATTGTCCAATGTCCCTTCTTGCAAGTACGAAAAATAGCAATTCCTTGCGTAAATCCCTTCTTCTAAGCCGCCCCAAGTTGGCGGCTTTTCTCACCTGTGCCCGTCGTTTTCAACTGCGCTCCCTGGCACACTTGCCCTGGCCCATCGCCCCAGACGACAGCCAAGCCACAGAAAATATGACACAGGGACAGCAGTTCCATTTGCTGATGGAACGCCATTTTCTCGGCCTCGACGTCCCTTTGTCTAGCATTGGCGACACGGCCGTTTCCAACTGGTTTCAAGCCTTCAAAAACAGCAATCTCGTCATGGAAAACGGCCGTTTTCTGCCAGAACATCGTCTCACCATACCAGTTGGCAACCATCTGCTGCTGGGGCGGTTTGACTTGTTGGTGGTGGGCGAGCAAGACGGCGCACCCTTTGCCCACATCTATGATTGGAAAACGGGCAAAGCGCGAGACGAAAGCGTCTTGCGCCAGGATTGGCAGACGCGGTTGTATCTCGCTTTATTGGCTGAGGGTGGGGGCGCGTTGTGGCCCACGAGGCACTCAACAAACCCGCGTTCTCTCCAACCTGAAGCCATCACCCTCACCTACTGGTACGCTGCCGAACCAGACGCACCCAGAATCATCCAGTACAGCCAGGCACAACATGCCCGGAACTGGGCAGAAATTCAGGCTATCGTGGCGCAAATTGATGATCATCTGGCGCAAGACCACTGGCCCCTGACTGATGAGTGGGCGCACTGTCGAAACTGCGCCTATCAAGTCTATTGTGGTCGGCAAGAAGCAGGTTTGGCGCGTTCTCAATCCTCTGAAGAAGCAGATGAAGATGAACCAGACTGGCTCCTGGAACCAAATCTCCCCTAAACGTGAACCTGGAAGCATTTCGTTACCTCCTCTCGCCAGATGGACAAGCCTTTTTGATTGAAACGGCACAAACGCCCATCACCCCTCAAAATCATCTGCAAATCATGATGCACTTACGCCAGCAGCTTGAGCCGACTTTGGCACAGGCTGTGGTGGAAACGGTGGTGCTGCGCCAAAAAGCCGCCGTCAAATTCAGCCGCGCCGCTGGCATGTATTTCACGCGCTCGGCTCTGGAACAAGCCTCGTCAGAAATTGTAAGCAGCTATCGTGTACAACGGTTTGCCGAAGCAGGTATGCACACGGTGGCTGATTTGGGCTGCGGCATTGGCGGCGATGCGTTGGCCTTAACGGCCGTTGCCCACGTCATTGGTGTCGATTTAGACGAGCTGCGGCTGCACATGGCACAGGAAAACGTGCGCGTTTATGGCAGAAACGGCCGTTTCCAACCGGTACAAGCTGATATTCAAACCCTGTCACCCTTGCCCGTCGATGGGCTGTTTTTCGACCCGGCGCGGCGGGATGAACACGGGAATCGAATTTACTCTGTAGAAGCATATCGACCGCCGCTGAGTGTGATTAATAGATGGCGGGAAAAGGTGAAGGGAACGGCCGTTAAAATCAGCCCAGGCATAAACTACGACGAGATACCACCCGATGCCGAAATCGAATTCATCTCACTCAATGGGGAAGTAAAAGAAGGCATACTCTGGTTTGGTTCCCTGCGTTCCATGGCAGCAAGGCGAGCCACCTTGTTGCCTGATGGCGCTACATTAACAAACCAGCCACATGAAGAAATTTCAATTTCAGAGCCACTTGCTTATCTTTATGAACCAGATGGAGCCGTCATCCGGGCGCACCTGGTAGAAGAATTGGCACAACAGCTTGGTGCATACAAAATCGACCCCACCATTGCTTACCTCACCGCCAATTCGGCGCAGCCCACCCCCTTCGCCCGCTGCTTTACAGTAGACACCGCCTTTCCCTTTCAACTCAAGCGGCTGCGCACCTATTTACGCCAGCATGATATTGGCACAGTAACCATCAAAAAACGCGGCTCCCCACTGGAGCCAGACTGGCTACGCAGCCAACTACGGCTCAAAGGGTCGGCACACCGTATCATCTTCCTGACACAAATAAAAGAAAAAGCGGCTGTCATTATTGGACAGCCGCTTGAAGAAACAAAAAAATAACACAAAAATAAAAAACTAATCGCTTAAATAAGACCGCATCACCTCGCGCAATTTGCGGATATCCAAAGGCTTTGGCAAATAATCGTCACAGCCTGCTTCCAAACACCGTTCCCGATCCCCCACAAGAACCTGCGCGGTAGTAGCAATCAGAGGAATAGGCGCAACGCGCTCATCTGCTTTGAATCGGCGGGCCAATTCCAAACCATCAATTCCGGGCAAGTTGATATCTAACAAAATAATATCAGGTACCAAACCATCCTCGAGCAAAACTTTAATAGCTTTGGGGCCATCCTCAGCTTTGACAAGCTCATGTCCTTCTGCTTCCACGATGCGAGAAACCAACAACATGTTGACAGGATTATCTTCAATGCAGAAGACCTTTTTGCGTTTGTCTGTCATAATAATTGAACCTCTACAGCAGTTCCTTCTTTGAATTTAGATTGCACCCTCATTTTAACAGGTATCTCAAAATTGTGTATTGTCATTTCTGCTATTATTCTTCCAAGGGTACAGCCCCGAGTTTTGGTTTGCGATAGTATTGGGAAACGGGAATGGTAAACCAGAATGTGGAGCCTTGCCCTATAACACTTTCGATCCAGATATCACCACCGTGTAGCTCAACCAATTTTTTGGTGATAGGCATACCCAAACCAGTACCGCCAACACTTCTGTTCAAATTACCATCAATCTGGCGGAATTGTTCAAATACAATGGGAATATGCTCATCTTCAATACCAATACCAGTATCATGGATGCCGACCAACAAGTGATTCTCTTCGACATCAACACTTAAAGTGACACTGCCTTTCTCGGTAAATTTGATGGCGTTGCCCATAATATTCCATAAAACCTGGCGCAGCCGTGTGCGGTCTGCTTCAATGACATCCACTTCATCAGAGATGTTGAGGTGAAGCGCCAGGTTCTTGGCCTCTGCTAATGGGGCGGCGTTGGCGAGAATATCATGACCCATCTGGTGAATATCTATCTCTTCGTAGCGCATTTCCATACGGCCAGATTCAATCTTGGACATGTCTAGGATGTCGCCAATAAGCTCGCGCAGGTGACGCCCACTATCGCGGATGAGGCGGACATCTTCTTCCATGCGCTCGTTGAGTTCACCATCTAAGCCTTCTAGCAAAACGTCGGCAAAACCGATGATGGAGTTGAGTGGGGTGCGCAATTCATGGCTCATGCTGGCCAGGAATTCTGATTTTAGCCGGTCAACTTCACGCAGCTTTTCTGATGTTTCAACTTGCTCGGCAAACAAAGAGGCGTTTTGCACAGCGACTGCGATCTGGGATGCCAGCGTGCGGTGGATGTTTAGGTCTTCTTCTGTGAAGAAGTCGACTTGATCAGCTTGCAGGTCAAGTACCCCGATGACGGAATCACCAATAATCAATGGCACTGCCAGTTCAGCGCGGGTTTGCGGCAATAATGGGTTGGGCAGGAAATCTACAATTTTCCGAACGTCGTTTTCGACGATACCGCCTTTGTTACGGGCTGCGCGGGCAACAATGGATTCATCGTATAAACCAATCTGCCGCCCTTCTAATGTCATTAAGCGTCCAACCTGGTCTGCCCCTGCACGCAGGGTTAGTCTGTTACTTTCCGGGTCGATTAGGTAAATGTGGGTATGGTATAGGCCGAAACTGGCTTTGGTGAGGTCTACGACGGCTTGTAACAGGGCATCTACTTCTAGCACGGTTGAGGCGGCCGTGCTAACCTGAGCCACAGTTTCTAGTTGTGTTGACAATCGTTCTTGTTCGCTCAAGGCATCTTGTGTTTGTTCAAAGAGCCGAGCCGCTTCTAATGCTTCAGCAACCTGGGCTGAGACGGATTGGATGAATTCCAGATCGTCGTCTGAGAGTGGGTTTTCGTCATCTTCTTCGACGCTGATTTTGCCGATGATTTCACCACCTAATACAGCCAGTGGGGTTTCTCGTTTGCGGATGGAAACGGCCGTTTCCTCCCCGTTGCTACCGTTATGTGCAGATGAATCTAATTCTAGTTCATCTATCAACGCGGCCACACCCTGATGGTCAAACTGATACCCGGAAAGCAAATTTTCCTTGGTGTTACGGTAAGACTCCCAGCCTTCGCGGCTCATATAACGTTGAAGTGTGGTTAATTCACTCACGCGGGCATCCATTTCTTCACGTAATCGGGTGCTTTCAATGGCAACGGCAATCTGCCCGCACAAACCTTCTAGCAAAAGTTGGTCATTTTCGCTGAAGCCATTTTGCCAGTCACTTTGCACGTCCAGAACCCCCAACACTTCATCCTTTAACTTGATGGGAACAGAAAGCTCACTTTGTGTTTTATTCAGCAACGGGTTAGATTGCCAGTCTGCATCTTCCTTTACATTACCCCGGTATGTTGTTTTGCCTGAAGCCGCAGCAGTACCAATCAGGCCGACACCTAATGGCATGGAGTGATTCATGTCGAGCATTTTCTGCCCGATTTCACCATAGCCATAGATGAGTGCCACCGTATCCAAAAAGGGATCATAGCGTAAAAGTTGAACATGATAATAATTGAATTGTTCTTTAATCTGGTTGACCACACGTTGGTAAAGGTCAGTAAGATTAGGTGCGGAGGCAATATCTTGGGCAATTTGGATGGTGAGCGCCACTTCCTGACTGCGCCTTTTCAACGCCATTTGTGTTTCCGCAAACAGTCGGGTGCCTCTGAGCGCGATGCTGCCTTGCTCTGCTAACGCCCGGTAAAGCGAAACGACTTGTTCAGTGAAGAAATCTACTTCTTTTGTCATGACGGCCATATTGCCCAACCAGTCGCCACTCGCAACCATAGGTAAAATGGCTAGTCCATTCACACCCATGCTGGAAAAACTTTTGCGAACATCTTTATCCAGACGCGAGTCATCACCTAAATTGTTGCTGATGAACAACGCATCTTTAGAGTAGTGTTTGGAGAGAGCGGATTGGTTCCAGGCAGTTTTTGTACCTTCGGGCAGGGTGTCAATCCCACTTTTAAAGGCACTTTGTCTGACAACGATATCGAATTTTTCATTGCTGGCGTCAACGTCCCAATAGGTGATGGAGAGAGCGGCATTCGGATAGTGGGCTGCTTTTTCAATAATGATTTCCAGCACATCTTGTTCAGTTTGCGCGGCTGTCAAGGCTTCACCAATTTCTAGTTGGCGGGCTTGGGTGATTAGGGTTTCTTGAAGTTGTGTTTCTAGCTTGACGCGATCTGTAATATCTTCATAGGTACCCAAGATACCGATGACTTCTCCTGCGGTATTGTGTAGTGGGGCTTTGTTGGTTTCTAACCAGGCTTTTTGACCATTTGCTTGAAGCTGTGGTTCGATAATATTGAGTTCGGCATTGTTGGCATCCATGACCCGTTTGTCATCTTTGCGGTATGCTTCTGCTTCCTCTGGCTTCCAGGGTAAATCGAAATCTGTTTTACCAATGATGTCTTGTGGAGATGACAGCCCGGCGTCATCAGCAAAGTTTTTGTTGCTGCCTAAATAGATGGAATCTACATCTTTCCAGAATACAGCTTGAGGAATGGTATCCAATACAAGCCGCAATAAGGTTTCGCGCTCTTTAAGGGCTTCTTCTGAATTTTTTTGCTCTGTAATATCTTGGATCTGAAACAGAAAGTAGGGAATGTTGCCACTAACATCTTGAATGGCTGTGGCATTTACATGTCCCCAAAGGACTGCATTATTTTTGCATTGGTATCTAATTTGACCCTTAATGGTATTAAGTTCTCCAGCTTGTAATCGCTGTATGGGCAAGTTGGTTTGATGAGCTTCATCAGGATGTATAAAGTCAAATATGCTTTTATCCATGAATTCTTGCTGAGTGTACCCAAGCAGGTCAGTCATGGCGGTGTTCACTTGAAGGAAATTGCCTTCAGGGCTGATGAGGGCCATGCCTAATGAGGTATTCTCAAAGGAACTACGGAAGCGGGTTTCGCTTTCTTGCAGAGAGTCTTCTATCCATTGGCGGTCTGTAATATCGATCCCCAGAATGTATAAGGTAAGGGTCTCTCCTTCTTCAACTGGCTGTGAAATGATTCGCTGTGCAAATGGGGTTTCTAGACCATCCATGCTGCTCATGGTGACATGACCTTGCCAAAAACCTTCATTTATTGCTGTGGGAATGGCATTTTCTATGATATGTTGACGGTCTGCTTCTGCTACCAGGTCTGCATAATTCAGGCTAGTGTTTTTGTCTTCATCAAATAATGCGAGCAAAAGTCGGCCGCTTTCATTGATGTGCAGCACCTGTCCATCTGGTGTGATGGTGGCAACGAAGTCGGCTGCGTTTTCAATGAATGATTGAAATGTATTTGCCCTATCATTGACTGATGCAGTGGGATTGGTGCTTTTGTTTTTACTCATGTTGTGCTCCATTCTGTTCAACGAGTGGGGAGGTGTCTACTTTTGTTTTGCTACCTTTTTCCAGGGAAATTGAGGTTTTTCTGCCCAATGCCCGGCCGATTTCTTGAACGGCCGTTTTCATAATCGTATCAATATCGGCAGAGCTGCGAACCTGGGCTGTTATTTCACGCAGCAGTTGTTCACGTTGAGCCTTGCGTGATGTTTCCTCTAGCAGCCCAAGGTTTTGGATGGCAACGGCCGACTGCCCAGCAATTGAAGCCAAACGCCGGATATTGGAATCTGTAAACGTTGTTTTATCCCGATAAAGGATGTTGATGTAACCTATCCATTGTCCACCTGAAACCAACGGTGCAAAAATGACAGATTTTGCGCCAAACACCTTGGTATAGAGAGTGCGCGTATTCTCGTCAATCTCAAATGCAGGATCACTCATATCTTCAATAACGGTTGTTTCATCCGGCTTGAGTACAGTCTGGGCAGAGGGGAATTCGTCCAGCATGAAACGAGTTGGAATCGGCACGTTTTCTCTAGTGGTGTAATATTTGAGTACTTCGACCAGTGTTGGTTTCTGTGTTGATGTCCAGGGACGGTCAAACAAGCTAAAGCTGACACTTTGGGCATTTTGGCCGGCGACTGTGTATTTGCGCACCACTGACAAAACATCGTCGTAGCTCTGGGCTGCGTTCATTTCAGCACTGGCGCGGAAGAGAGAAGCTGTTTCGGCAAGTGCTTCTTGTTGCGCCAGTTGAGCGCGACGGCTAGAAACCACAGCAGAGATGGGTTCTAGCAGCCGTTCAAGCAGGAACTTTTCTGTATCTGTAAATTCATGGGGAGTTTTCCAGTTCATGCTGATAACTGCCTGAAGCATATTTGCCCGCCGCAGCGGCATGACGGCAGATGCCTTCCAATTATGCTCTTTGGCATGTTTGAGCAAGGTTTCATTGACTTCTGGCTCTTTGCTGATATCTGTGATGTAGCCAATGTGTTCGCTTTTTCCTTGCCAATAGTTGGCAAACGGGGAGTCTTCCATTTTTATGCCACGATATCTGGTGATGATATCGTTGGGTAAGAAATGACCGTTTGACCACAAACCATACATATCCAAGGTTATGGAGCCATCGGGTTGATGATTTAAGTAGTTGAGAGCAATTGATGACATGTCCCTTAAATCAAAGGCTTGCATAATTGACTTGAGGATTTCTTCTTCGCTGTTAGACTGAGAAAGAGCCACTTCGACATGAGAGAGTGTTTCTAGCTGTGCCGCGCGTTCTTGCGTATTGGCTAGTAGCTGCCTGTTAGAAACAGCTACCGCAGACTGACTGGCAAGGGCTAGTGTGCGCTGCATTTCATCATCGGGGAAGCTGGTTTTTTCGCTATAGACGGCATTGACGAAGCCGATCCATTGCGTACCGACAGCTAAAGGCACAAAAATGGTACTCTTGGCTTTGAAGAGGTCTCGATACAATTGGCGCACTGATGCGTGCATCTTTGTCTGATCTGAATTTATGTCTTCGATGATGGTGGGTTGGTTATAACGGAGCAGTTCACTAATTTCCGGGAATTCATCTAATGTATATTGGGGGCGCAAAACGTTGTCTGACAGCTCTGTGCTGCGTGCCAATACTTGTACGTAATCTGGGGTGGAAGTTTTTGTCCAGGTTTTATTGAATATATTCAGGCTGATGTGGTGTGTTTTGTGACCTAAAATCGTATATTGGGCTAAGGTTTGCAGGATGTCTTCGTAGGATTCTGCTGCATTCAGCTTGGCGCTCGCTTCATACAGGGTTGAAGATTCCAATAAGGCGGCTTGGGTTTGATCAAAGAGGCGCTGATTTTCTAATGCCAGGCCAACCTGTTCAACGATGGCTTCTACGGCTGTGAGGTCGTTGGCGTCCCAGGTCGTTTCTTCAAGTTCGCCGCCAAAGCCCATGATGCCAATGATTTCGTCTGCGTAACTCACGGGGAGTGCCAGGGTGGCTTGCCCGTTGGTGTGGGTGATGGCTTCTTGTTGCATAACGGCCGTTTCCAAAACGGGCAGCCAGGCAGCAGGCAGTGTTTCATCACCGATGATGGTATCAGCGGTATAGGC
>JACSSI010000863.1 GCA_014879345.1 Anaerolineae bacterium
TAAATCCGTGGCTATCCAATCCGCTATTTATGCCCTGGTCGATTCTCATTCCCCAGATGATTTAGATTTATTGATTGCCTCTCCCCATGCCGGTGCTGATTATCTGTCAGATCAAGAGGGTGTTGATTTTTCACGGCTTCCCCATCTGGCTGATGAGGTGGCGTACAAGAAGGACGGGATCGAGGCGCTTATCTTCAAGGCATGGGCAGTGTATCGCCACCGAGAAGAAAACAATGAAACTGAAACCAACGGCCGTGCTAAAAAATTGGTATTGGTTTTGGATGAGGTGCAGCACGAGAACATGCTGGGGCCTGAACCAAAACCCAATACCAACGTCAATTTGGAACGGTTACAGCATCTTGCCAGCGAAAGCAGGAAGTTCAATATACGCCTCATCATCGGCACTCAGAAGCCCAGTCAAAAGGCACTGCCCAGAGTTTTTGATAATTTGGAAGATCGTTACATAGGCCGGGTGACAGATGCCACTATTTCCAGCAATCTAACCGGTTTGGCCGGGGCTGAGGCCCACAAGCTAACCGGGCGCGGTGATTTCTACCATGTCGAGAATGGTTCTGTTGTTAGGTTTCAAGTTGCCCAGCCTGTAAATAGTCATGCGCTGCCCAGTGGCCCCATGAATCCATTCCCTACCATGCTGCAAACTGCCGTTGACGAGGAAGCCGCCTATGAGTTTGGGCAAGCCGGGCGGCCGCAAGACCCGCTTGATTATCGGACGTTGGGACGGATTCTAGCGTTTGGCATGAGACATAAACGCAACCCAGGCAGCGGCATAGCGCGGCGCTGGGGAATGCACCCGCGAAAGTTACAACGTCATATCGAAGCCTTTCAATCACCGCCTATGAAGATGTTTTTGGCGGGATTTATGGACGAACTCAGAACAGGTTTACATTGATGTACCGAAATTGGTGTACCGAAATTGAAAAGCTCATGAAACGGCCGTTTAACTCGACTGTACATATAGAGCAAATAATTTTGGAACACCCATTACGGAACACCCAAAAGGAGACAAGAAGTGAAACAAACAACGATTAACAAATTTGATGTAGGCGCGGAGATTGCCGGTGCGATTGGCGTAGCACTCCTCATTATCCTGGGCTTCATTACCTTGGGTATATGGTTCCTGGTAGATGAGATGAACCGTGGCAGCGTGGGCGCTGGTTTCGTGGCCGGTGTTATTTTGACGTTGGTCATTTTGGGCTTTGGTTGGTTTATCTACATGGGTATTGCCTGGGCTAGTGAAAAACTGGGCAGCAAGCGCATGAAAGACAATCAACAGGAAAACGAACGCCTGATGGTTTTACAGCATCAAATAGACAGGGATAACCAACAACAGTTACAAAACTCATTGATCGCTGCCAAAGTCGCTACTGAACATTCACGGGCGGGCAATCAAACGGCCGTTATGGAAATGAATCAGCAAAAAGCACTCATGGCCCAGCTTGCAGATCTGCGTAAAGAAAATGAGGCTCTTAAAAATTCCCTTGCTAGTGGCCAGGGCGAACAGCAACCAGCATGGGCCTTTGATTTTGATGAGGCTGATGTCATCGATGGAGATTATCGCTATGGGTAAGTTCATTGCAGGAATGGTGGTAACGGCCGTTGTCATTCTTTTGATATTTGTTGCCATCGATGGCAGCCAACCGGGCAACGCCAGTGAAATTGAGGCAATGGCACGGTATGAAATGATAAGAGGTCAAAACCAGGTCAACCTAACTTATGCACGGGCGGACGTGTTCAATCAACAAATGATCATCTTTGGTTCTATCCTCTGTTTTGGTGTGGTGGTGTTGATGTTGGGTTTTGGCGTGTTCCTGTTTTTGTTGGGCGGTTGGCAGCAACCAAACATAGAAAACCACAGGGACCAAAATATTAGCATAGGCTATTGGGGAGAGTGAGTGATGTTTGGTAAGAAACCGGAAAGAACCCAGGAGGAATGGGCAATCATTGAATACAAGCACGGGTACAAAACTGCGAAAAGTGGGGATGAATACATCAACCCCTACCGTAGTGACACATCAGATTTCAGCCATTATGAAGAAGGGTTTATGGATGGCAAGCAAAACAAGTTGGACGGCAAAAAATGAATCTAGTTACCCTAATCACATTTATACGCTCGTTTCGTGGCGGCGGGTTAAACGATGGGCAACGGCCGTTTCTGTTAGGCGACTGTTTGGAGTGCGGAGAAACGGCCGTTGCTGTTTGTTCGGTTTGCCGTTCGCCATTATGTGACAACTGTCTGATTGAAGATGAAGACCGGCTTGTTTGTTTGGAGTGTGTTTGAAATGAAAAAGGAAAATTTGTTCGTTTGGTTGGTAAGTGTTTTTGTTCTGTGTTTGGCCGTGATTTCATTTGCCCTCTCATTCATGGCGGTGTCTACACAAGCAACGGCCGTTGGTATGACCGGTTGGTTATTCGTGCTTATGGTTGATGGTGCCATTATTGTTTT
>JACSSI010000864.1 GCA_014879345.1 Anaerolineae bacterium
AAATAGTACAGATAACCCATCGTTGATTAGAAAATTGACCTTTAAATTCTATTTCTTTGGGAATGATATCGATGGATATACTTTTTGTTACCAGACCTATTGTACTGGCTCAATTATTTGAGTAAAAAAGATGGCACATCCTAAGCTTGTTTTTTCTAACACATATGGACATCCTAATGTCGGCGATGAAGCTATTGTTACAGCCATGGTACAAGAGTTGCGGCATCATTTAGGAGATGTTCAGATTTCTTTTTTGTCTTCTTGGCCAAAGTTAAGTCGACAAAATCATCCTGATTTGAATGTGATTGAATCTAAATCATTTATTGGTGTGAAGGCAACTACGAAAGCTATTCGAGAGGCAGATTTATTAATTGTAGGTGGCGGTGGAATTATTCAAGATGCAACCAGTTTAGGAAATTTGTTGTTTCACCTAAGCCGTATGGTGATTGCCCATATAACAAAGACGCCTTTTATGGCTTACGCAATTGGAGTAGGTCCACTAACCTCCAAGGTTTCCAGAAGTGTAACAAAGTCAATTCTAAGCAAGGCAGAGATAATTACTGTTCGAGACCAGGCTTCAGCAGATCTGCTTCACAAAATTGGTTTTCCATTAAATCAAGTACAAGTTACGGCAGATCCTGTTATGAACCTTAATTTTAATTCAGACGCAATGCGCTATCCAATTATGCAGAAGGTGAGGGAGCAGAAACGTAAAGGTCACCCGTTAATTACGATTTCTTTAAGACCTGTAATAGACCAATATCGTATTCTTCCGAAATCATCCACGACATTTTCTATATCAGAGCAACTTGTTGAAACGATGGCTAATGTTGTGCAGCAATTGATAAATTTATATGATGCCAATATCTTGTTCTGTTCAATGCATCCTAAACAAGATGATCAGATAGGGGAACATTTAGCCGCAAAAGTGGATATTGCTTCTCGCATGACTTTTATCCCGGTACTGCCTCCTTCGGTAATGTTATCTGTCTTAGGTCAGGCTGATATGTGTCTCGGGATGCGTCTGCATTCACTTATCATGGCTTCTCGTTCAAATGTGCCTCTAGTGGCATTGTCATACGATCCTAAAGTGGAAGGCTTTATGACATTATTGGGACAACAATCTGGCATTGTTCGTCCAATCGATTGGAATTATGAAACGATTCTAAAGACAACATCAAATATTTGGACATACCGAGAAGAAATTTCTGAGCAGATATCGAAAAGAGTCCCTCAGTTACAAGTGAAAGCATCTCGCAATGCCCAAATCGTCGCGAATATTATTCGTTAGCTTTGCGGAATTAACTGGTATAGATTGCTATGAATTTGTAATCGATTGAATATACAAAAAGAAAATCTGACACATTATGCGACTCAAAAGTATATTACCTATTTTGGTTTCTTTTTTAATATTGTTTGGCATTATTGTTTATTTGATTTTCAATCCTGAAATCCTTGATTTATTGCTCAACTTATCGGTAGAAACGGCCGTTATCCTAATCCTATTGCGCCTCTTATTTTTAGCCTTGAATGGTGTGTTCTTAAAATTGTTTGCGGCAAAACTTGGGGTAATGTTGCGATTTAAAGAGTGGATTGGGTTGCCTTATATGACGACAATGGGCAATTATCTCACGCCGTTATCAGGGGGAATGTTAGCTCGGGCAGTATATCTCAAAAGTCGCCATGCATTGTCTTTTACTCATTTTGCCACCCTGTTGGCTGCTAACTATTTGCTTACATTTTGGGTAGCTGCTTTCGTAGGCTTGATTTTATCATTAATATTCATCGATCAATATCCTGCCGTTTGGCTTTTGGCTGTCTTGCTTGCAGTTGTTTGGGTAGGGATAACTGCTGTGCTGCTCTTTCCGATCCCAAAATTGCCAGGTAATCATCGGTTGATGCGCATGATCAACCAGGGTATTGAAGGTTGGACAATGATAAAACAAGATCGAATTTTGGTACTATATTTACTCATACTGACAGTGGTAAGCGTGTTCCTAAATGGATTTACTTTTTGGTATGCTTATCGAGCTTTGAGCACGCCAATTTCTATGCAAGCGGCATTGCTTGTGAGCTTGTCTTCTGTGTTTTCAGTATTTATTACCATTACACCGGGGAATTTGGGCATTCGCGAGGCATTTGTTAGCGTAACTTCAGAAATTATTGGTGCAGGGGCAGGCGAAGGGTTGCTTGTGGCACTACTTATTCGAGCTAGCACATTAGTATCAGCATTTACGCTCGGCCCACTATTTGCATTTATTTTAACGCGGGAACTGCGTCCAGTTGACAAAAATTCTTCTGAAACAATGTGATACTAAAACCCGGTGTTTACGATCTTTCGTACCGTAAATAGGTGATTTGTTCGGAAATCAAACCAATCAAGAAAATCAGCCCTCCCATCGTCATGAGCAGCGCAGAAGTGGGGCCGTAGCGACTACCCAGGAAAACCACTTTGAAC
>JACSSI010000865.1 GCA_014879345.1 Anaerolineae bacterium
ATTGCCAGAGGTGTGGAGAATGTTGCCCATGCTCACAGTTATAATGTTTTCTTGTTGAATACGGATGAAGATATTGACCGGGAAATGACAGCTTTGAATTCTTTGTGGGAGAAGCGGGTTGACGGGTTGATTTTGTGCAGTTCACGGCTCGACCAGGCGCAGTTAACGGTCAGGCTGGAGCGGTTTCCGTTTGTGGTTTTGGTCAACCGGTTTTTGGAAACGGCCGTTTCCAGTGTCTGTACGATTAATGTGGATGATGAGGGCGGGGCTAAACAGGCTGTCGATTTTTTCATTGCTTCCGGCCATACTCACGTCGCTTTTGCGGCCGGTCCTGAACATTCACTGAGCAGCCAAAGGCGGTTGGCGGGCTACCGTTTAAGTCTCAGCGCACATCAACTGCCATTTCGGCAAGAATTTATCAAACATTGTGTGCCAGATTCCGAAGGTGGCTATGCGGCAGCGATGTCATTGTTGAACAATTATCCAGAGATAACGGCCGTTTTAGCTTTCAACGACCTGACAGCCACGGGGGTTATGCGGGCCTGTGCCGATATGAACCGGCACGTTCCAAACGATGTAGCGATTATTGGCTCAGATGATATTCCACTGGCTTCCCTGGTAACGCCTGCCCTGAGTACCTTGCGTATCGGTAAGCGAGAATTGGGTGCTGCCGCTATGCGCATCCTGACGCAACTCATGAATGGCAACCAGATGCTGGAAGATTGCCACCAGATCATCGAACCTGAACTTGTTTTACGACAATCGACAACGGCCGTTTCCCATATTGATACCTTAGCGCCTGATTCATGATGATAAACACCAGCTCCCCAAAACGTCATACAATTGGTTTTCTATCTGCCAATATTCATGTTGGCGCATCTCGTGTGCTGTGGCCGGGTATTCTGGATGCCGCTGCGGCTGAAAACGTAAACTTGGTCTGTTTTCCTGGTGGCAGGCTCCATGCCCCCGAACCGGCTGAAGCCATGAGAAATCTTATTTTCCGGCAAGTTGATACTGAACAACTAGACGGTCTGGTCGTATGGACATCGGCCTTGACAGGTGTTGTTACCCCTCAAGAAGTTTCTGAGTTTCGTCAGGTCTATCACACAATTCCAATTGTTGACCTGGCCGCTTCAACTGGATTTGGGCCTAATGTAACGATTGACGGCAATCAGGGGATGCGGGATCTCCTGCTGCACCTCATTGAGGAACATGGATATGAACGTATTGCGCTCATTCGGGGATCAGAAGGTCATCCATATGCAGTAGAACGGCATCAAGCATTTCTGGATACATTCCAAGCTAAGGGTTTGCAAACAAACGACCTGCTTATCTCACCAGCACTGGGCTGGAACAAGGGTGCTGAAGCAATGTCTGTGCTACTGGATGAGCGTGGTTTGCAACCGGGACGTGATTTTCAAGCTGTGGTTGCGGCGAGTGATTTATTGGCGATAGGTGCGATACGCTTAATGACTGAACGGGGTATTCACGTGCCTTCAGATGTGGCTGTTGCCGGCTTCAATGACATCGAAGAAGGGCGTTTGGTGAGACCACCTTTGACATCGGTATCTTTGCCATTTTATGCGCAAGGTCAGCAATCTGTAGAGACGTTGTTGAAAAGCCTGGCTGGCAACCATGTGCCAACTGAGACAATTTTGGAATCCCAGTTGTTAGTACGCCAATCTTGCGGCTGCCCATCATGGTCGGAAAAGTTAGCAAACAGTGAATTAACGGCCGTTCCCCCCACCCCCATACCGCAATTCCTCAGCCAGACGCAGAAACAGTTGAGCGCAGAAATTTTCCGTGTCATTCACAATCGTGGAATTGCTACCACTTGGGCGAAACAGTTGTTGGATGCCTTTCGCAGTGAGCTTGATGGGGCAGGAAACGGCCGTTTCCGCACCACATTGGTGAGCATGTTGCAGCAAGGTGTGCTGGATGGCGATGAAACGGCAGCCTGGCAAAACACCATTTCCATCATACGCAGCGCCCTGCTACCCACCCTGACAGAAAAACAGCGAGATCGTGCCGAAGCCTTATTTGGACAGGCGCGAGTGGTCATTGGTGATGCGGTGCAGCGAGCGCAAATTGCACGTCAGGTACAGGCTGAGAGGCAAAGCAGCCTCTTGCGTGATATTGGACAGGCGCTTATCACCACTTTTGATGTGGATAAATTGGCCGATGTCCTGGCTGAACAACTACCCAAGCTGACGATATGCAGCGCTTATTTAGCCCTATACGAAAATCCCAACAACCCCCTAGACACATCCCGGCTGGTGCTGGCTTACACCGAAAACGGCCGTTTTGATTTGGGCGAAAACGGCCGTTGCTACCCTTCATCACAACTGCTGCCCCCAGATGTGCTGCCCAACCGCCGTTACACCTTGCTGGTCGAGCCGCTTTTCTTTCAAGAGGAGCCGTTGGGTATTGTGGTGTTTGAAGTGGGGCCTCGAGATGG
>JACSSI010000047.1 GCA_014879345.1 Anaerolineae bacterium
GCTGAACACTGTTCATTGATTACTAAAAACTGAATTCCAGGCGTGCCAACCCTGGAAATTTATCTAATTGCCAGACTCGGCCACGGCTCACACTTTGCTGACCCGTGGCTTTTTTGATCCCCGATCACACGAAAAAATAAGCCAGCTTTGCCAGAACACTTTGACAAGCTTAGGGCGAGCAATTTGCTGCCTTATGACTGGTTCTCGCCACGGGTTCCCCTTTCGATTGCCGATTTGAGAATAACGATTGACGATTTAGTCATTAACAGGAACCAAAAGAACCATGAACATGTCTGAACAATACGATTTGTACGCAGAGTATGAAGAATTTGACAACGGCCGTTCTACGCATCGTAATCGCGACCGCTGGACAACAAAACCAAAACAAAACAAACACGCCGACAACAAACAAGAAGAAGTGCTGGCGATGGATGACGGCATTACCACCTGGATTCCCACCTACGCCCAAAACCTGGATCCCCTGCATCATGAACGGCAGTGGGTGATTAACGCTGTGGCACATTTCTATCAGGAAAACATCATAACCGATGTCACTCGCCGCGTAAAAGGGGGCAAAGAAGCCAACGTCTATGCCTGTGTCGCCAATCCGGCGAGTGGCCTGGAGTGGATAGCGGCCAAACTGTACCGCGAACGGATGCTGCGCAGTCTCAAAAACGATGCCGTCTACAAAGTGGGACGCACCATTCGTGACCGCGAAGGGAAACAAGTGCGCAATTCACGCGAGCGCCGCGCCATTATCAACAAATCTGGCTACGGGCAAGAGGCCGATTTTATGATGTGGGTTGGCACGGAATTCCGCACGCAAACCTTGCTTTACGAAGCCGGCGCGGATGTACCAAAGCCAGTTGCCCAGCATGGCCACAGCATCCTCATGGAATTCATCGGCGATGAATATGGGGCGGCGCCCGCGCTCAACGAGATTTCCCTGGCGCGTGACGAGGCCGGACCGCTGTTTCAACGGGTGATGGAGAACGTAGAAATCATGCTTGACCATCACCTGATTCATGGCGACTTGTCGGCTTATAACATTCTTTACTGGCAGGGCGACATTTGGCTTATCGATTTCCCACAAGCTGTTGAGGCTCGCGCGAATCCTCATGCCTATGACATCCTGGAACGAGATATTACTCGTGTTAGTGAATACTTCTCCCGTTTTGGCGTGGACAGTAATCCGAAGCAGTTGGCCTGGGATTTGTGGCATCCGTATTCGCAGAAAGAAGGGATTGAATGATTAAAGATTGAAGATTAATGATTGGCTGGCAACGACCAATTTTTATTCTTTAATCTTTGATCTTTGGATTGATTGCTTGTTTCCGCGCTCTGCGCCACAAGCGTGGACGCGGAGCGTCTGAAACGGCATTCCACGCGGAGCGTGGAACGAGATGAACTATGAAAAAGACAGGTGTAACATTTTTGACGACTTATCTACGGCCGTTTTCCAAACGTGTCATCTTGCTGACCATCTTGCTCCTGGTGGGTATTGGTCTGCAACTGTTTGCACCGCAGGTGATTCGGCAGTTTTTGGATGCGGCGCAGAGCGGAGCCGAGACGCGGTTGCTGGTGTCGATGGGGCTGGTCTATCTGGTCGTGGTGGTAGTGCAGAAAGGGCTGAATTTGTACAACACCTATCTCAGCGCCGACCTGGGCTGGGCGGCGACCAACCGGCTGCGTGGCGATTTGGCGGCGCACACCATGCGCCTCGATATGGGCTTCCACAAAATGCGAACCCCGGGTGAAATCATCGAGCGCATTGACGGGGATGTGGGCAATTTGGCGGAATATTTTTCGCAGTTGATTGTGCATGTGTTTAGTAACGCTATCTTGCTTATAGGTGTGTTGTTTCTGCTGTTTCGGGAGGATTGGCGTTTTGGCCTCATTGGACTGGCCTATGCTTGCGTGACGGTTATCTTTTTGAGCTTGATTCAAAAGCCAAACGTGGCGTTGTGGGGCGACATCAGCCGCACTTCTGCCGATTTGTTTGGCTATTTGGAGGAGCGTTTTGGCGGCACGGAAGATATTCGTGCTAATGGGGGTGAGGCGTATGTGATGCAGGGGCTTTATCCCAAAATGGCTCTTCTTGCTGATAGGCGGGTGCGTGTAGATTTGTTTGGCGGCTTCTCGTTTACCACCAGCTATATGTTTTACATCGTCACGATGGTGGTGACGTTGGCGCTGGCTGGCACGCTCTACTTGCGCGGCGAAATGACCATCGGCACGGTTTATTTGATGGTGTTTTATATCGGATTGATGGAAGGGCCGATTAAGTATATTCGGCGGCAAATGGGCAATTTGCAGCGTGCCGTTGCCAGTGTCTCCCGCATCAATGAGTTTTTTCAGCTTGAGCCGGAGGTGAAAGATGCTTCGACAAGCTCAGCAACCGTCGCTTCGACAAGCTCAGCAACCGTCGCTTCCACAAGCTCAGCAACCGGTACTTCGACAAGCTCAGCAACTGGTGCTTCGACAGGCAAAACGGTCACTGAGCCTGTCGAAGTGACCGTTTTGCCTGCCTACGCACCGTCTATCCAGTTTGAGAACGTACGCTTTGGTTACAAGGATCAGCTATCAGTAAACAGGGAACAAGAAGACGAACACGACGCACTACGTACTACGCACTACGTTCTCAACGATGTCAGTTTCACCTTGAAACCCGGCAAAGTTCTGGGCGTGTTAGGGCGCACGGGCAGCGGCAAGACGACGCTGACGCGGCTTATCTTTCGGTTGTATGACGTGGATGCGGGGCGGATTTTGCTCGATGGTGTGGATGTGCGGGACGTTAGTCTGCGGGATTTGCGCCAGCATGTGGGCATGGTGACGCAGGAGGTGCAGTTGTTTGAAGCCACTTTGCGCGACAACTTGACGCTGTTCCGCAGCTATGATCCCACGCGACCCGCCATCAGCGACGCGCAGATTATTGAGGCGATTGACACGTTGGGCTTGAGCGACTGGTTTCAGGCGCTGCCCAATGGGCTGGACACGAGGCTCAAAACAGGTGGTCAGGGGCTGTCAGCGGGAGAGGCGCAGTTGTTGGCGTTTACGCGCCTGTTCTTGCGTGATCCGCAGCTTGTGATTCTGGATGAGGCGTCGTCGCGGCTAGACCCGGCGACGGAACAGTTGCTCGAACGCGCCATCGACCGGCTGCTGCAAGAGCGCACGGGCATCATTATTGCCCATCGCTTGCAAACGGTGAAACGGGCTGACGATATTTTGATATTGGAAAACGGCCGTTCCGTAGAAAACGGCGCTCGACTGGATTTAGCAAATGACCCGCACTCGCGCTTTTACCAGTTGTTAAAAACAGGGATGCAGGAGGTGTTGGTATGAGTAAAGATAAAAGCGTGAAGAATGAAGCCAGACTCTCCATAAAAACCGGCACAATGGCGCTCATTCGCTTTCGCCCGTGGGCATTTGTGATTGCGGTCGTTTTTACTACCTATGCTTTTGTGATGCGACTGGTGCCGGCGTGGCTGGAAAAAACGTATTATGACCAATTAACGGGAGACATGATTGCCACTTCCACAGGCTCAGTGGCCGTGCCGATGTGGAGCTTGCTGGCGCTCATCGTGGTGGTGGAAATGAGCCGGATGGCGAGTGACACAGTCGGTTACTGGGGCAGCGCTAAATTGCGCATGGCTGGGCAGTCGTTGATGCGCAAGAACATCACGGAAACCGTCTTGCGTAAGCCGGGGGCTGTGCCGCTGCCCGTGTCCACTGGCGACGCCATGAACCGTCTCGATGATGATTTGGCTGACTTTGCCGACTTTCCCACCTGGATTCCCGAACTGGTGGGGCATGGTTTGTTCACCTTGTTTGCCTTGATTGTGATGTTTCAGATTGCGCCGTGGATAACGGCCGTTGCCCTCATTCCGCTCCTGGGTGTTTTCTTCCTCAACCGCTTTGCCTGGCAGCATTTTCTGCGATACGACCGTGAAGCCCGCGCCGCTTCTAGCCAGGTGACAGGCTTTCTGGGTGAAATCTTTGGCGCGATTCAGGCCATGAAAGTGGCAGACGCGGAAGCTGGCACGATGGCTTACTTCCAGCAGATCAACGAAGAGCGGCGCATCGCCAATGTGCGTCACGGCGTCTTTTATGCCACCTTCCAGGCTACTGGAGATAACATGGGTGACGTGGCGGTGGCGGTTATGGTGGTGCTGGCTGGCATTGGCATGTCGCAAGGCACGTTTACGGTGGGAGATTTTGTGTTGTTCACGGGCTATCTGTTCTACGTTTCCCGCTTTCCGGCGACGATTGGCAGCTATATTTCTGAGGTTGCGCAGCAGCGGGTGGTGCTGGATCGGATGCAGGCGATTACGCCGGACGCGCCGCCAGAAAGCTTGGTGGCGCATGGTGAGTTGTATGAAGATGCTTACCGCAGAGGCGCGGAGGACGCAGAGGAAAAAGGTGTGGAGATACATGTGGTGGGGAAAACGGCCGTTGATGAACTGCGTGAGCTGCAAGTGAAGAATCTTAGTTTTCAGTATTCAGTAAACAGTGAACAGTCACTGAACACTGAACACCGAAAACTGAACACTTCTTTATCTGGCATATCCAACATCTCCCTCACCCTGCCGCGCGGCTCTTTCACCGTTATCACCGGGCGTATTGGCTCGGGTAAGACGACGCTGCTGCGTACCTTGCTGGGGCTGCTGCCGCTGGACTGTGGCGAGATTTTGTGGAATGGGGAACGGGTAGCTGATCCGGCAGCTTTCTTTGTGCCGCCGCGCAGCGCCTACACGCCGCAAACGCCCCGTCTGTTCAGCGAAACCCTGCGCGGCAATGTGCTGCTGGGTTTGCCAGAGGGGGAGGTGGATTTGGAACGGGCGGTGGAAACGGCCGTTCTCTCCCCAGATATCGCCACCCTCGAAAATGGCCTGGATACCGTCGTTGGGCCGCGTGGGGTGCGCTTGTCGGGCGGGCAGGTGCAGCGTGCTGCCGCTGCCCGGATGCTCGTCCGCGACACCGAATTGCTGGTCTTCGACGACCTCTCCAGCGCCCTGGATGTGGAGACAGAAAAACAGCTCTGGCAAAACTTGTTGGCAGGGCAGAAGGCAGAGGGCAGAAGGCAGAAAAATGCAACCTATTTGGTTGTATCGCATCGGCGGTTAGCGTTACAGCAGGCTGATCAGATAGTGGTGATGAAAAACGGCCGTGTGGAGGCCATTGGCAAACTGGATGAATTACTGGCTGCATCAGAAGAGATGCAATATCTATGGCACGGTGAGCTAAAAAATGGTGAAAAATAATAAAAACGAATGCAGGTTTTTCTCTGCGTTCTCCGCGTCCTTAGCGGTTTAAAAAGGAGGAGAAACATGGCTGTTAACACAAAAGGAATGCGAAAAGTAAATCACAAAGGGCGGCAGTACCTCTGGTACGCCAACGACATGGATGTCTGGCTGCCCGACGAAGGTTTTGTGGAGCCGGGTAGCGTGCGTGTGCTGCACATCATCAGCAGCAACAAACAATTCATCGTCCATTATCGCATCCCCAGTCAGGGCGATCCGCACGCGCAGTTGAAGGTGGAAGGGCCGCAATTTCCACGTCAGCCCGATGCTAAAATGGTGCAGGTGCCGCGCTGGAAATTTGACACGACCCGCTACCCCAAAGCTGACTTTGTACGCCGTCTGATTGGGTGGTGCATGGAAACTGAAAACTAAAAACAAATGACAAATAAAACGAAAAAACGAAAGAAACGATTGAAAAAATTACAGCAAGAAGTGGCCGATAAGCCACAGCGCAAAACGATCCGGCATAACACGGCCGTTAATCAGGAAAAGCATCGCGTGGATTGGCAGCCATTGGAGCCGGATGAGGATGGACTTGTCGCGGACCGGCGCATTATGCCCCGCGATGAAACCGACAGACGCGCTGACAATGTAACGGCCGTTACCGCTGCCTTTGACGCTGCCTTTGATGATAACGACTGGGCAGCAATCGCGGATGATACACCGTATCTGTTGGGTGTGGTCGTCGAAGTGAGCCGAGGGTTGTGCAAGGCTGAGGTAGACGGGCGGGTTATGGTCTGCGACATTCGCGGTATTTTGACGGCAGAAGGCACGGGCTTCACCAATATCGTCGCCGTTGGCGACCGGGTGCTGGTGAGCCTGCATGAGGAAGAACGTGGCCTGATTCAAGAGGTGCTGCCTCGGCGCAGCGGCTTGGCACGGGCGGACAGTTTTGACGTGCATCTGAAGCAAATCCTGGCCGCCAACGTGAACCAGATGCTGATTGTGGCTTCCTGGCTCGATCCGCAGTTTTGGCCCCGTTTGGTGGATGAATACCTGATTGGCGCGGCGCGGAACAATTTGAAGGCGATCATCTGTGTCAACAAGGTGGATTTGGCGGCGGATATTGGGGAAGTGGAAACGGCCGTTTCCATCTACCAAGACCTCGGCTATCCCCTTTACCTCACCAGCGCTGATACCGGTTACGGCCTTGATGCCCTGAGCGCGGCGCTGAAAGATCAGACAACCGTACTGGCTGGCTTGTCTGGCGTGGGGAAATCGTCGCTGCTCTCGGCGATGGATGCTGGCCTGGATTTGAAAACCAATGCGGTCAGCGAGAAGCGGCACGAAGGCAAACACACCACCACGCAAGCCAATATGTACCCGTTTAGCGCAGGCGGTTACGTGGTCGATACGCCCGGTATCCGCGATTTCGGCCTGATTGGCTTGCATCAAGAAGAGCTCATCGACTTTTATCCCGATATTGCCGATTATGTGGTGCAGTGCCGCTTCAACGACTGTACGCATGACCACGAACCAGGCTGCGCCGTGCAAACGGCCGTTGCCGATGGTCAAATTAACGCCTGGCGCTTTAAAAGTTATACACAGTTGTTCGGCAAGTTGAGTGACCTGGATTAGGTAGAGTAGTGCGTAGTGCGTAGAATGGCACTCATAACGCACTACGCACCACGAAGGAACCGCATGAAACCAAAACCGAAACATCTGGCACCGAAATATGGTGCGCAGTTTAAAGATAAAAGCATCGTTGATGCGTATCGCCGTCGCCCACCATACCCGGATGAGACATTTGATATTTTGACCAGCCTCATCACGACTGAGCCAAAGCGCGTGCTGGATGTGGGCTGCGGCACGGGGTATCTGGCACGGCCGTTATCGCAGCGCGTGGATAGGGTGGATGCTGTCGATATTTCGGCCAACATGATCGCGCAGGGCAAGCAGCTACCCGGTGGCGATGCGCCAAACTTGCACTGGATAGAAGGTGCAGTGGAAGATGCGTCTTTGTCGCCGCTTTATGGGTTGGTGACGGCGGGTGAAAGTTTGCATTGGTTGGATTGGGCGGTGGTACTGCCTCGGTTCCGCACATTGCTGGTGGAAGATGGGGTGCTTGCCATCGTTTACAAGCGGTTTTCGACGGTACCGTGGGGTGCTGAGTTGGGTACACTCATTACTCAGTTCAGCACCAACCGGGATTACGAGCCGTATGATTTAGTCGAGGAACTGACCAGCCGCGGCTTGTTCAGCAAGCAAGGTGAGCAGGGAACGGCTTGGATGCCATTCCGGCAGACGGTGGCGGCCTATGCGGAGTCTTTTTTCTCGCGGAACGGTTTTTCACGGGAGCGGATGGGGGAAGAGAGGGCTAAGGAGTTTGAAACGGCCGTTACCAATCTCGTCCAATCATATCAATCAGAAGAAATAGTTGAAATTCAAGTCTCAGGCCATGTGGTCTGGGGAAAACCAATTTAATTTACAAAGAATAGGGAGTTAAACATCATGACTTGGAAGTTTTACGATATTACACACAAATACCATGACATTTTAAATCCGAGTAATCCAGAAAAGCTCGACCGGCTCATTTCTCTGCTCAAATTGGATGCGGATGCAAAAGTTTTGGAAATTGCCACTGGAAAAGGTGAACTCATCACCCAAATCATCGAACGGTACGGCGTTTCTGGCGTGGCCGTTGACCTGTCACCCGACCACAGCCGGGATGCGCGTGCGCGTTTTGCGGAGCGTATCCCAGAAGCAAACCTCACCTTCCTGGAAATGGATGGCGCTGAGTACCAACCCGAGAAACCGGAAAGCTTCGACCTGACACTCTGCCTGGGCGCCAGTTGGATTTGGAACGGGCATCACGGCACGCTGGCAGCACTCAAAGCCATGACCAAACCAGGTGGCCTCATCGCCGTTGGTGAACCGTTCTGGATGGAAGACCCTGATCCAGAATTCTTGAAACGTGCTGGCTACGAAAAAGAAACATTCGCCACCCATTATGAAAATGTCAAAATGGGCGAAGAATTTGGCTTAAACCTAATCTATACCATCGTTAGTGATCACTATGACTGGGACAATTATTACAGTCTCTGGTGGTATGCAGGCGAGGAATACATCCGCCAAAACCCGGATGATCCTGATTTGCTAGCATTCAAAGCGTGGTTGGCTGACGCAAAAGAGCAATATCTGCGTTGGGAACGTGATTCGTTGGGCTGGGCGATTTACTTGTTTAAGAAATAGACAGGAATGCGTGATGCGTGAAATTTTTGCGCATCACGCTGATGTACTGAAATGTGCGTTGTAAATTGTGAAGTGGAGACAACATGGAACCGATAATACGCAATCGATATAACGATGAGATATTGGCAGAGGCACGACAGCGGTATGGTATTGATGAAGACAAAATCCAATTGCTGGATGGCTTCGAAAGCTTTATGTTCGCGTATAAAAAGAATGATGCGGACTATATTTTGCGTTTGAGCCACAGTCGCAGGCGCACGCCAGATATGATTCGCGGCGAGGTGGACTGGATCAACTATTTGGCTGCGGGTGGAGCCGGAGTGGCAAAAGCGGTGCTGTCAGACAATGGGGCGTTGGTGGAACTGATTGATGATGGCGAAGGCGATCAGTTTTTGGCGACGGCCTTTGTGAAAGCAAAAGGCGCCCCCGTCCGCAAAGGATTTTGGGATGAACCGTTTTTTGAGAATTACGGCCGTTTATTGGGGCGCATACATCGGTTGAGCAAGTCATACACGCTTGCTAACCCATCATGGCACCGAGGGTCATGGAATGATGCCGCCAATTTAAGTATTCGTGAGTATCTTGAAAATGATGGCACGCTTGTTGGAGAACGAAATGAAGCGTTGATAGCTTATTTGGAAGCACTGCCTCAAGACCCGGATAGTTTTGGCATGATTCATCAGGACGCACATGCGGGTAATTTCTTTGTGGATGATGACGGACAGATTACGTTGTTTGATTTTGATGACTGTTTGTACGGGCATTTTGTGTATGACCTGGCGATGGTGCTGTTTTATGCGGTGACGAATCGGGAAGATGCGGATGAGTTTGCCCCTGTGTTTTGGGAACCGTTTTGGCGCGGCTATTGTGAGGAAAATGAATTGGATAGTAGCTGGCTCAAGGAAATTCCTCATTTTATGAAGCTGCGCGAGATTGATTTGTATGCGGTGTTGATGCGGGATTACTCGCCAGAGACGTGGGGAGCGGATAGTTGGCCGGGCAGGTATATGAACGGCCGTTTGCAGCGAATAGAACAAGGCATCCCATACATTTCGATGACGTTTTAGAAAGCGGAGCGTAGAGATTGGAGATTAGGCTGGTTGGTGATTTAAGGGAGATTGCGGATTGGAAGCAGGCGTATCTGGATGCGTTGGTGGAGCCGCTGGATGGGTATTGGGAAACGGCCGTTATTGGCTTGGCACCGCATTATAAAATGAGAGTGGCTGGGGAATGGGTTGGTTACTTTGCCGCGAAGAACGGCCGTTTATTGCAATTTTTTGTGACAGAGCCGTTTTTGCCGCAAGCACCTCTGTTGTTTGCAGAGATGCTGGCGGTTATGGAATTGGATTACGCTTCAGTGAGTACCATCGAACCTGCATTTTTGTCATTGTGTTTGGATAGGCAAACGGCCGTTTCCATCAATACCTACCTCTTTCAGGATCACCACCCCGTACAGTTGACTTTGCCGGCGTTTCCAAACGCTCAATTTCGGCCTGGCACAGGAACCGATTTGGTACAATTGGTAAAGTTTTATCGGGAAAATAATGAAAATGAAGATACAGAAGCCATCGAAGCAGGGGTTGGCGGCCATGAGCCATATGCGCGAGAATTGATTGAGAATGGACAAGTTTTTTTATGCGTAGACGAAAATGAAATTCTGGGAATTGGTGAATATCGCCTCAGCAAAAGCCAAAAATCCTGTGCCGACATCGGTATGATCACCAATAATCGTTACCGAAGACAAGGGATTGGCGCTTTTGTGCTGGCACAACTGAAGGATTATTGTTACAGTCAGCAAGTCAAACCGATATGTTCTTGTGCGTTTGACAATATGGCATCCCGGAAAACAATTGAAAAGGCTGGTTTTATTACCCGGCATCGTATTCTCGACATACAATTTCATTGACATTGATTTTTTATAGCCACTATGTACGAATTACAACAAGCTCAATTTGCAGAAACCCAATCTTTATTTGCCCCGTTAGCTCATCATCTGGCGATTGAGTCGATTTTAGCTGGATTGACCCCGGGACGTGTTTTTGTCGATAACATAAAAAAACCGAGAACGGCCGTTGCCTGGTTCAAACGGCGGGTATTTTTGGCAGGAAACCGGACCGATGATGCCGTTAATATGGACCTGAATTCCCTGTTCACCGATGTTTATTACCCGGAAATGAAAGCGGCTGGTCTCAAGCAGAGCGCCTATACACTGGTTTATACACCTGGTTGGGAGCGTGCCATGGACGTGGTCTTGGATGGAAAAAACCCCATGCGTAGTCAGCGCCTTTGCTACCGGTTAGACCCTTCAAAAACAGATTGGAAGGTGCGCGTTCCTAAAGAATTTAAACTGCGCTGGGTGGATGCAGCTTTGTTGGCCGATGACAACCTGACGAATCTGGACTATGTGACCAATGAAATGGTATCAGAACGGCCGTCGGTTGAAGATTTTTTGGAGAAGAGTTTCGGCACGTGTGTGGTGTTAGACAATGAAGTGGTGGGCTGGTGCATGTCTGAATATAACACCAGTAAACGCTGCGAATTAGGCATTGAAACGGCCGAACACATGCAGCGGCGTGGGTTGGCGACAGCCACAGCCTCTGCCACAATGCGTGAGGCGGCTCGACGGGGTTACACGGAAATCGGCTGGCTCTGTGAAGGGGAAAACAAACCGTCTCAGGCGTTGGCGCGAAAACTGGGATTTTCTCTATTCCGTGCCGACGATACGTATTATGCTTTTTTCGACTCAATGCTTAATCTGGGTGTCAATGGCAACGTGCAAATGCGCGAACAAAATTACCAGGAAGCAGCGATGTGGTATGAGCAGGCGCTGGTTTATGGCGAGCCGCCTATCTGGCTGCTGTGGAATGCAGCTACGGCGTGGGCAAATCTGGGCAATCAGGCGAAGACTTTTGTGTATTTGAATCGATTGGTGGATGCTGGTTTTGATGACCGTGTCTTTTTACGCGCTTCTGAACATTTTCGTATCTATCATCGCACCTCTGATTGGACTAAATTAATCGCTCGCCTTCATTGATAAATTGTGACCACCCAGGTAGGTTCCCTGAACTTGTCGAAGGGAACCGGTCTTCGACAAGCTCAGACTTCGACAAGCTCAGACCCCGAGTGTGCTATCCAGGTCTGATAAATTTAAGCCTATGAATCAAGTTGAGTTATTGGCGTTGTATGACCAGGAGCAGCGCTATGAAGTGACATTTCCTGGTTTTCGGCGTGAAGCGGTGGGGTCAGTGGTGCGCTATGTGGAGGAACGGCCGTTTAGCGATACCAATTTTGTCCTCCACAGCCGCCTGACTACCGATAACGCCGACGCTGTTATTCAGACACAGATAGACTATTTTAGGGAAAACGGCCGTTCCTTTGAATGGAAGCTCTACACCCACGATACCCCGCCTGATTTGCGGCAACGATTAGAAGCACATGGCTTCATTATCGGCGAAGAAGAGGCCATTATGGCGCTCGATTTAACCCAGACCCCTGATGTACTGCTGCAACCGGTGACAGCCAACGTGCGTCGTCTGACGGAGCCGGCTGAGGTGGCGGATGTTGTCGAAATAGAAGAAGCAGTTTGGGGCGATGACCTGAGCAGTTGGGGCGAGCGGCTGACAGCGGAAATGCGGGAAGCCCCAGATTTTTTGAGCATCTACGTGGCCTATGCTGATGGCAAACCAGCTTGTGCTGGCTGGCTCAACTTTTCCCCCAACAGCCAGTTTGCCAGCTTGTGGGGCGGTTCCACCCGGGTTGAATACCGTCAACGTGGCCTGTACACGGCCGTTCTCGCGGCCAGAGTGCAAGAAGCCATTTCCCGTGGTTACCGTTTCCTCACCATCGACGCCAGCCCCATGAGCCGTCCCATTGTCACCAGACACGGTTTCCAACTGTTGACCCTGGCTTACGAATGCAACTGGAAACTGGAATAGAACTATTCTTCTTCCGGGTCAGCTTGTACGGTATCCAGATGAGCCAACATATCTTCCACAGCTTCGATAACTTCTTCTTCCACTTCGGTATAGTCGCAGGTTTCACAGACCCAGGTAGGCACATCTTCCAGCCTGATTTCCTGGTCATCTATATCCACGATATAGTCGAGTAATTCTTCTGTCATAGGGGCGTTGCAATAAGGACATTTCATTTGTTTTTCCTGCATGTTGCCGCAAAGGTTTGTAGTGGCCGCTTTAGCGGTCAACCCTACAAACCTATTTCTGAAGGGTGTTTAGGTAATGGGTAACGGCCGTTTCCAGCCCAATTTTCCCCGCCTTCACCTCATCGTAATACAAATCCATCCATTTATACACATAAAAATAGGCATCGTGCCATTCCTTAAAAACGAGCTGGATGAAAAAATCATCATCTGAGAGAAAGCGGGATTCTTTGTAATCGCGGATGGTGCCTTCACGGTCGTAGTCGAGGCGGATGGTTTTGGCGTGCCAACGGCCGTTTTCCCATACAACTTGCGCATAACTGGCACGCACATCTTGATCTGCTGGCGTACCCACCGAGCCGGTATTCACCAGCAGCGTCTCATCCACCTGACGCTGGAACGTGATATGCGTGTGGCTGGTAACAAAGACAGCGGGTGACGGCGCAATTTGTTCCCGCAATGTCGGCAGAGAACTATCCTCAAAAATGCTGTCGCGCTGTCCATTCATTGAGGCGTGGGTAACGCGCAGTTCACTGCCATCAGGCGCGTAAAGCGAAAGCTGCGTTGGCAGTTGGCTAAAGGCCGGCACACAGCCCTCTAGCTGCTGGTGGGCTTTGAGCAAAGGCAGGAAAATTTGCCGTTCCAACTCAGATTTGAAGCCATTTTCTAGAATATCCAGTTGATAAACCTCGTGGTTGCCCAGGGTATGCTGCCAGCCATCTTGAGCGACACGTTCGGAGACAGTCTGCCAACATTCAAGGGAGCAGGGGCCACGATTAACAGTATCACCATTGACGATGACATGATCGGGCTGCCAGTTGTCGATGTGGGCCATAACGGTTTCCAGCGCTTGTCGGTTGCCGTGAATATCGGCGAGGATTGCAATTTTCATAAGCTGATGATACCAGAAATTAAGATACAAACCCTCCAGGAGGTTGTTTGCAGGCTAAAAATACATTACTGGCTGTGCCAAGGCATAATGAATGTTAAAAAATTATTTCGGTAATAGACGTGTCATTCCCACCCCCGTCTACACGAGGGCAGGCTG
>JACSSI010000866.1 GCA_014879345.1 Anaerolineae bacterium
GAAGAATATAAAGCCTGGATCGATGGTTTTGCCAGGGGAATTGGTCATAAAGAGGCAATAGTCATCCTGGAGCCGGATGGACTAGGCATTATCCCATGGTACAAGCCATTCCGCGGCACTGGCTCCGAACAAGGATATGATTGGTGCCAGCCATCTGAAGCAAATGAGGCAACCGCAGCAGATGAACGCTTTGAGATGCTTAACTATGCGGTAAATACACTGAAGGCAAAACCAAATGTCTCTGTTTACTTAGATGGCACCCACAGCGCCTGGCTCAATATCAGTGATGCGTCCCATCGTTTGCTCCAGGCTGGCGTTGAAAATGCTGATGGCTTCTACTTGAATGCTTCCAACTATCAGTTTACGGCTAACTCCGTGCATTATGGCACCTGGGTCTCGAGCTGCATTTCTATGTGGGATCCAGCAAATCTTAGCAGTTACGTCGATTGTCCTAATCAGTACTGGAATGGTGGCCCTGACGGCACAAAAATTGCTGATCTCCTTGGTGCCTGGACTGGTGTCGCATTGAGTTCGTATGGTGAGTGGAGTGATGAGTCAGATGTGCCTGAGTTCAACACATCTGGGATCAACGTGCGGTACGCGGGTACAGAGCCTACAACTCACTTCGTTATCGACACAAGCCGAAATGGGTTAGGCCCATGGGAGCCAGGTGATTATCCAGATGCTCAAGACTGGTGTAACCCGCCAGGTCGTGGCCTTGGTATACCAACCACGGCTGATACTGGTAATCCGCTAGTAGATGCCTACTTGTGGATAAAAATCCCAGGTGAGTCGGATGGTGAGTGTACGCGAGGACTCGGAAATGCTGGTGAAACAGTTGATCCTGAGTGGGGTCTGATCGATCCGCCTGCTGGTGAATGGTTCCCAGAAATGGCGCTTGAACTGGCGCAAAATGCCAACCCGTAGCATTATCATGCACACCTGAATAAATACCCTGTTAAATAAATGACTTCAAATTCCCGACGAGGCCTGAACTTGTCGAAGGTTGGCGCGTGATGGGCTTCGACAGGCTCAGCCGCCGTTAGCTGCAAAATGTTAGGTATCGTGTGAGTTTAGACAACAAAAATAGTCGTTGAGAAAAACCTCAACGACTATTTTTTGTGAATCATTTGTTCATTGCTTTTCTGACCCATTTTGCAGCCTAAACAAACGCAGCAGACGGTCTCGGCCAGCTTGAACCTGGAATTTGCGCAGACGCCAGGTTCCTACTACGCCAAATGGCACAAACATCACCAGCAAAATATAAACAACGCCCAGCAGGAAACTGGCATTCTCCCCAAACCACCTGTCTAAATAAAATTGTAGAAGCCGGAAAACGGCCGCCCCGATTAACGCGCCGCTCAACGTGCCAATGCCGCCGATCAACACAATCAGCAGCGCCACTACCGTCCAGCCTAACCCCGTTATCGACGGACTGACGATAGGTTGGTGCAGGGCGTGGAAAAATCCGGCCAAAGCGGCCGTTATCGAAGCCACAATTAACGCCGATAATTTGAAGTAGAAAGTGTTGTAGCCCAGCATCAAGGCGCGGTCTTCATTTTCTCGTATCGCCACACAGACGCGCCCGGTGGGTGAATCCACAAAGCGCCGATAAATCAGGTAGACGAAGAACGTGAAAAACAGCATGATGATGTAGAAGCGAAAACGTTCATTCGAGGTGTTGATCCAGTCCGGCACAATCATGCCTTGCAAACCGACATCAGCGCCAGTAAAAGCTACCAGCTCATTCGACTTGACGACGATTTCAAAGACAGACGCCAGCCCCAATGTGACCAGGGCAAACGTCACCCCCCTCACGCGAGGCAGCACCAGACCAAACAGCAGCGCGTTAAAAATACCCACCACAATTACGGCCAAGATCGTTTCGCCCAGACCCCAGCCAAAGTTTTTCAGGGCGATGCCGGTCATATACGCGCCTGCCGCAAAAAACATGGCGTGACCAAAGGAGAGCAAGCCGGTGATGCCCAGTACCAAATCGTAGCTGATGGCGTAGACGGCCAGGATGAAGATTTCGATCATCAAACCCTGCATAAATTTGGCGTTACCGGTTTCGTTATTGAGAACGGCCGTTGGCGATTGCCCATCTATCACCGCCACAATAAAAGGAAAGAGAATCATCAGCACCAGGACGATGAGCAGCCCTCGATTGCTTTTGAGCCAATGGACGATGCCTGCTTCTGATTGTTTGTCGGTCGGAATAGTAGATTGCATGGCTTACTCCTCGCTCCCAAACAGGCCATATGGCAAAATAAGCAAAATAACCACCATAAGAATGACCGTTGAGGCAGGCACCAGAGGGGGAGACGGTTTGAAGGGTTCGGCCATAAAGGGGATATTGATGCCAATTTGGCCGTATTTGATCATAAATTGCTGCAACAAGCCCACTAAAACAGCGCCCGCCGCCGCGCCAGGATAACTGGTCAGGCCGCCAATT
>JACSSI010000867.1 GCA_014879345.1 Anaerolineae bacterium
TGCTGCGCATCATACTTTTTGCGGAAAAAGCGGCGGTCGATAACGGCTTGAATGCGCTGGCGCAAGGGGGTAAACAGGGCGGCAATGAGAAGGGTGGAGAGGACGATGATCAGCGGCGATTGTTCACCTGTGGCTTGCCCGATCAGCGATTGCAGCAGAATGACTGTACCAAAATAAACGAGGGCGAGAACGGCCGTTAACACGGTATAAACGGCCGTTTTGCGAATAATCAGATCGATGTCATACAGGTGGTAACGCAAAATAGCAATGGCAATCGCTACCGGAATAGACAACATGCCCAGCAGCCAAATAACATTCCATATATCCGAATCATTAAAGGTTTGTGCAAAAAAAGAAGGAATATAAGAAACAACAAAGAGGCCAACGGCAAAAAACAACCATTTAATTTGACTTCGTTCCACAGCGTTCGCTCGCCGAAAACGAACAAATAAAGAAACGGCACAAAGAAAAACCCACAGCGGCAAAGCTATAAAAAAGAAAGTAAAAATAGGAGTCGCCTCAATGGTGGCTGGATCTGCAAAGCCAATTGGGTTAGTAACAGACCAGTCCGCACCCGAACCGGGCATTAAAGGGTCGCTAATTGTGGTTATCCCCACAATCAACAAGGCCAATCCCAGTCCAAAATAAAGCAGCCAGCCCCACCGACGACTCAGTGGCCTGCCAGTCGGGAACAGCACCATGATAAACATGAGCGGAAAAACCAACAGCAGCCAATTCCAATTGCTAACCAATACCATCAAAAGTAAAAGGGGTGTGGTCTGTTCCGGCACAGACCAAAATCCATTGCTAAATGCCCCGATATACGCATCTACAAAAACAACCAGCGATGTGCCTGGCAGCATCATCAGCAGCCCAATGGCATTGCGCGGCCGACGCGAAATGATCAATGCCCCCACAAAGGCGAAGGTGATGATCACGACCGGCAACAGGAGTTCTCCCATTATAAGGTTCGTGCCATCAGGCAGGGTCGCTTGCCTGAGGACGAGGCCAGCACCGGCAAAGAGGGCAATCACCGCAAAATAGAGCCAGGCAAAGAGGGTACTACGCTTTTTTTTCATAGAGCTATCTCAATTCTTAGGATAACGGCCGTTTCTCCCGAATAACTGGCGGCAACCACAAACTGACCCCCTCTGGCTGCATCGTCTCTTGCACCACGCGCAGGAGTTCCACTTGCAAGGCTGCCATGTCCGTTTCATCGCGAGCCGTTTGCGCAAACTGCGCCAGCACCTGCTGGGCATCATACTTTTTGCGGAAGAAACGGCGGTCGATGCTGGCTTGCACCCGTTGGCGCAAAGGAGTAAACAGGGCGGCGATGAGCAAAGTAGAAAAGACAATGATCAGCGGCGATTGTTCGTTAGTCGCCTGACCCACCAATGACTGCAATAAAACGACTGTGCCAAAGTAGACCAGCGCCAACAAGCCCGTGAGGACGGTGTAGACCAGCGTCTTGCGGATGATCACGTCGATGTCATACAAGCGGTAACGTAACACAGCAATGGAGAGAGAAACACCAATGATGATAAAAGGTAAATTGGTGACAGCAAGGGCTATGTTGATCAGCAATGGGTCGGTGATCAAGCCAAAGGCCATGGGGAAGTTGATCATGAACAACCCTAATCCCAGACTGAAGCCACCCATCACCCAGCGCATTTGGGCGCGGCTGACGGCATCTCGTTGGGTAAAGCCTGCGTGGATTAGACTGATTATGGAAGCCACCATCATGCCCAAGGTACCCAGCCAGCCCACTGTGGGGATATTCAAGCCATAGACGGCAATGAAAACGGCCGTTCCCAGCAAAACAGGAATCCCCATCAACCAGGCATGACGTTGAAACACCCGTTTGGGTTGGGGGAAAAGCAGAGAAAAGGCCAACAGAGAGGGCGCCAACAAAATGCCAAAAATAGTGTAGCTAAAAAAACCAGTCAGTTGAAAGGCCAGGGCATTAAATTGCACCGAAAGACCATCAGGCAAAACCCCGCTGATGAAGGATGCGCCAACGGCCGTACTGAACAGTAATAAAGCCCGCGCACTCGATACCTCGGAGCGACGCCAGAAAGTAAACCACCCCAGCCCCAAAAACAACAACGCGCCGAGGGTACTCAAAGCGCTACCGATGGTACCAAAGTTATAGGTCAAAAAAGCAGCCAGCGTCCAATTGACAATGGAAACAGGCACATCCATCTCCGTGCCATCCCGCGAAATGTGGTAAACGGCCGTTTCACCCACCTGCCAGTTATCTGGGGCAGGGACGTAAGCTGTTGAAGCAGTACCAGCAACGGAACGGCCGTTTACCGCCAACAACTCATCGTTATATTGCAAACCAGAGGGCGCACCAACCAGATTCTGGTCATAAAACAGGTTGGCATTTCCCACATCCTGGGTATAGACCGACCAGCCATCGGTCGGCAAGGTGGCGCGGTAGAGCAGTTG
>JACSSI010000868.1 GCA_014879345.1 Anaerolineae bacterium
TAATCCGCAATTTTGGCGGGCATAAAGTCAAGGAAATGGCGCACGGCCGGGACAAATTCTTCCGGCAAGTCACGCCACAAGCCACCTGGCCGAAAATAGCTGACCATCATGCGCTGACCCGCCACCATCTCAAACAAATCAAGAATGTATTCCCGTTCGCGGAAGCAATAGAGGAATACCGTCATCGCGGCCAAGTCCAAGGCGCTCGTTCCCAACCACACCAGATGGCTGGCAACACGCTGCAATTCAGCCAACAACACACGAATCACTTGCGCCCGTGGCGTAGCTTCCACACCGAGCAGCTTTTCAATCGCCAAAATATAGCCCAAATTATTGGACATCGGCGAAAGGTAATCCATTCGGTCAGTCATCACCAATGCTTTGGTGTAAGTCTTGGCTTCCATGTTTTTTTCGATACCGGTGTGCAAGAAACCAATATCAGGCGCCATATTGACAACGGTTTCACCGTCCAGTTCAACCAGCAGTCGCAGCACGCCATGGGTGCTGGGATGCTGTGGCCCCATACTCAAGAGCATATGCTCTTCCGGATCGTCGATCTGCATCCCCGTGCCTACCTTGGCACGAAGTTCCTCGACGGAAAGTTCTTGGATTGAATCACCTCTAGGCAAAAGTGTCATAGTGTTAATCCCTCGTCGCGTGTGGTTTTTTCGCGTCGATTTCGTCAAAGTTAAACGTGAACTGTACTTCTTCGTAGCCCAGCGGGTAATCCTTACGCAGTGGATGACCTTGCCAATCTTCCGGCAAGAAAAGACGTCGTAGGCTACCATTGCCTTTAAAGCGAATTCCCATCAAATCCCATACTTCCATCTCTAGCCACGTACCAATCGCCCATACAGTCCCCACCGTTTCTGGCCCATCTTCTGGGTCTTCTACCCAGGTGCGTAAACGGATGCGATGATTATTGGCGAGAGAATTCAGTTGGTAGTTAACAGCAAAGCGAGGGAAGTTCGGCAACATGTCATCAGCAACAATATCGGTAAGGAAATTGTACTGAAGGTCTTCATTTTCCTTTAAGAACTGACAAACATTTTTGACGTCTTCTTTTTTTATAATGAGTGTTTTTTCGCCACGAAAATCAACAATTTCTTCGATTGCTTCGGGGAATACTTTAGTAATCTGTTTGATAAGGAGTTGATCTCGCTCCATTATGCCCAATCTCCCAGTTTTTCTGTGCGAATTTTTTCATGCAGGGACATAATACCGTCGATAAGTGCTTCTGGACGTGGCGGACAGCCAGCCACATAGACATCGACTGGAATGATTTCATCTACACCTTGCACAATGGCGTAGTTGTTGAAAACGCCACCGCAAGAAGCGCAGTCACCCATCGCAATCACCCATTTTGGTTCTGGCATTTGGTCATAGAGACGACGAACAACAGGAGCCATCTTGCGTGTTACACGACCAGCCACAATCATGAGATCTGATTGGCGTGGCGAAGGACGGTTCAATTCCATGCCGAAGCGAGAGGCATCATAGTTGGCGGCTTGTGATCCCATCATTTCGATAGCGCAGCAAGCCAGCCCAAATAAAATAGGCCACATCGCATTCGTGCGGCCCCAGTTCACGAGATCTTCTAAACGGTATGTTACAACCCCCAGGTTGCCGAGTTTCTGTTCTATTCCCATTCGAGAACTCCTTTTTTCCAAACCCAGATGTCCCCCAGAATAAACATAAACATAAAGAGCAGCATCATCACTAAGCCAAAGTAACCAAGATAACGAAAGCTCATCACCCACGGCACAAGCAAGATGATGTCTACATCAAACAAGATAAACAGTACGGCTATGCGATAGAACTTAACTGGGAAGCGGCGTTGCGCTTCACCAATGGCTGTCATACCTGATTCATAGGGTGCCTGTTTACGGATATTCGGCCGTTTTGGGCCTAATGTAACTGATAATATAGGGAGCAATAAGGCAAAGAATATTGCGATTCCCAATAATACAGCCAAGGGGAGATAATCTATAACTATTTGATTTGGCATAGGATTACTTTGTTCTTAATTGAGTGTAACTATCCAAGTGTGTGTTTACCTCGAGTGCCCTTTTGGGTTTCACATCGCACGACGTTGAGGTACTCGAGACCAAACCCTTTGGGTCTGGCTAGTTACAATTGAGTTCTGCGAGGATGTTCCTCTTCACAGTCTGTGCATTCTATCACAAGCAATATTGCATCGCAAAAGATTAAACAGTCTCGTATGTTTTGCGCAGATGATAGGAGATAGTTTCAGATTACAGGCAATATGCTCTCGGTTGTGTATACAACACAGTTTATTTTGAATAAAAACGCGATGTACGATTTTTCCCGCACATCGCGCCTTGAGTGTTTTTTTAAGATTGCCCAGATTTTGTTTTATGTCACTGATGTTACGCAGTAGCCGCCTGAACCAAAGAAACTGGCTCAAGCTGCTGTAATTCACGAAAAGC
>JACSSI010000869.1 GCA_014879345.1 Anaerolineae bacterium
GCCAAATAGTTGGACAAAACATCGTGAAGTCTATCCAGCCAGTGCGGCAGAGTCTAATTATGTAGATGCCACTTTTGACCAAACTAATCGTGCGCATGTGGTTTGGGTGGAAGGTTCGGGTTTAGCATATGCCAATTCAAGTAATTTAGGCAGTGGTTTTGGTAATTATAAATTCTTCACAAAGCTCTCTACCAATTCTGTAGCGTACAATCCAAAAGTTGTTACATATGGAAATAATGTGCATATTATTTGGTCAGAGGGGGGGGATTTTTCTGGCACGCCAGAAGAGGTTGGCCCCAATATCTATCACGTTCAATACTATAAA
Source organism: Anaerolineae bacterium (assembly GCA_014879345.1). Classification (GTDB taxonomy): domain Bacteria; phylum Chloroflexota; class Anaerolineae; order Promineifilales; family Promineifilaceae. Next base: position 326 of record JACSSI010000869.1, read on the forward strand.
AATAATTTAAATGTTTGGGGATGGAGTGATATTACTGCTGTTACCTACAATACTGTGCAATCTGAAAAGCCGGCCTTTGCGGTTGATCCGGCTGGCAACTTGCATGTTGTCTATCAGCAGCAAGTTGATGCAAGCCATTACAATATTTTGTATGCCAAGGGCACGTTTAACGGTTCTACTATCACCTGGGAGCCAGAGTCCAACCATGCTGTTATTACGAGTAATATTCCTGCTGGCGCTTACACCATGGTTGAGCCATCTATTCTTTATAGCAACGGCCGTTTAGAAGTTTCTGCCACGCAAGTATTTGATGCACCTAACCCAAAGGAAGCGGCTTCCTACATCTATTACATCACCTGTGATACCTCTTGTAATGAGTCCAATAATTGGGATGCCACCCGGATATCTGAAGCAAATGGAGGCTTGACTTCGGCCCTCTATGTTGACATCACCCCCAGCAATATTGTTTCCTCCATCGTCAGGCTAGGCTCCTGCACCTCTATCGTATTTGATGGCAAGGTAACAAGTACGCAAGATGACAAAGAGCAGATTTTTGATTCTAGCAGCTGCAACGGTTGGGGCGATGGCAGAACCGAACTCACAGAAAATGATGAGTCGCGTACCATTCAACCAGTAGCCACCACCCAATATGGGTGGTGGATGTATGTGGTGTATGAAGAATTTGTGAATTTAGACAGCTCTGAAAAAATTTACTTCATGCGTAATATCCCAAGTGTTTATCTGCCTATGATAAGCAAGCCCAAATAGGTGTTGAGTCAATGAGTCGATTGGAATGGATTTTAGGATTAATTTTAGTGCTGCTGCTGGTGGTGGCGGCCGGGTTGGCTTTGTCTTTGTGGCTGCGGCCGCAAATGGCATCACCCACAGGCAATGACGACGATCTTATTGCGGCTTACGCCGATAATGTGGCAGAGCTGCCTGAAACGTCAGGCCAAACAGCAAAAAGCGCTTTTATTCTGGCACAAACAACAGCCCAGGCGTGGCAGCAAGATACCAAACTGATTAATGCTTCGGCTACCTGGCCACAAGGAGCACAGGCAAATTATATCAAGCAAGGAACGGCCGACTGGGGTTTCACTTTTCATTCGCCAAGTACGCAAACCAATGCGTTGGTTTCTATCGTCAATGGTCAACCGGTGTTGATTCCAGGTGAATCCAAGAAACCAATTGATTTATTGCAAAGCAGCAGTTGGCATTTAGACAGCAGTGACGCGATTAAACGGTTCTTGGAGGAAGGTGGCGAAACCTTCATCAATAATGAAGGTATTACGATAGTGTCGATGACATTTGCTACGAATAATCCGAATGAAAACGGCCGTTTAGAATGGCTTATTTCCGCTTTAGCAACCCAAACCGGGCATTCCTACACCATGCGTGTAGATGCCTCCACGGGTGAGACATTGGAAATCATAAACACATCTTCCTGATCTTCAGGCAAAGATGCAGGTATAGGTAATCCTCAATTGTGAACAAAGAAGAGGTAAAAAAATGGCACAATACAAACCACAATTTAATCTAAAAGAGAAAGGACAAAGCCTCGTAGAAGTGGCTCTCTTTCTCCCCATTTTTCTCGTCATTATCGCCGGGCTGGTTGAAGTGTCGAACATTCTCGTCACACAAAACAGCGTCCACAACGCTGCTCGCGTGGGCGCACGTTTCGGCGCCAGCGGCGGCGAAGATGTGGGCATTGCCCTGGCAGCCCTCAATTCTGTCACCGATGTTCTTGACCTGGAAGATACCGTCTGGGATATCTGGGCCATTCGGGGCAAGGTGGCAGAAGATGGCACCAGCTTTGAAGAGTGGGAATTCAACCATTCATATGGGCAGAAACAAACGGAGGCTTTTAGCAGCGTCGTAGAAGCTGACATCAAGGCAGAAGTGCTCAAGCAGTTGCAAACAGATGAAAACGGCAACACGCCCAAGAAAATTGCGGCAGGCCTTGACTTCGTGGGCACCTACCTGGTCTATGATTTAAATTCCATTCTTGGTTTAAATGCGTTAGAGAGTCTGGCAGGCATTACCTCTGTGCGCTCGCTCAACGTGATGCGCAATCAAGGTGTAGATGAAGTGACAACAGATGCCTGTACCGCCTTCCCCAT
>JACSSI010000870.1 GCA_014879345.1 Anaerolineae bacterium
GTGCCGATGGGCGCGATTGCTATTGGCTCCCGCGTGGCGGAACTGCCGACGGGTGTACATGGCTCCACCTTTGGCGGCAATGCCCTGGCTTGTGCCGCCGCCCTTGCCACGTTGCAAGTGATTCAGGACGAGAACTTGGTTGAGCGTTCAGCAGAACTCGGTGCTTACTTCCAAGAACGGTTACAGCAAATTGACTCCTCACTCATCCGTGAAGTGCGCACGCTTGGCTTGATGGTCGGCATTGAACTGAAGGTGCGTGCCATGCCTATTGTGAATGAACTGATGGCGCGTGGTGTGATGACGCTAACGGCCGGGCCGACGGTTTTGCGTTTGTTGCCGCCACTGGTGATTACACAGGCACAGTTAGATTCGGTTGTAGAAATTTTGGAAGTTGTTTTGGCTGAACAGGGTGAATTAGAGGCGGTTTAGCAGAGATTGGACCAATTTTGAAAATTGGTCCAATCTGGATGTCTCGCTTTTTACTGGGTTGCAACCTGAATCCAACCATAAAGAATGAATAACAATAGGCAACAAGAAATAATGAATACAATCGGCATTATCAATAACAATATACCTTCTCCACCTTCGCCATAGTAAACAAACGGAGATTTTCCCAGGTTGAGAATCCGGTCTCTATATTCAGGCTTAAAAAGAAATAAGTACAACATAGTCGCAGAAAACAAGAAGAAAAAAACAATAGCGACTGTTAACTTGATAAATTCCGTCAAATCAGCATCCCAAATAAACATTTTTACCTTTAAGATTTAGGTTTATAAAAACTAATCATGCTTAATAATACGGAAATATCAAGCAATTGACTCATATGAATCCTATCACATTTTTACACGATTTAGTGGCTATCCAAAGTTTATCTGGGCAGGAAACGGCCGTTTCCCAATTCCTGGTCTCCACGATGACCCAACTCGGCTACACAGCCCACATGGACGACGCAGGCAACGCCGTCGGCATCCGTGAATGCCCGGATGAAAACGGCGAGATTAGCCGCGAAATTGTCTTGCTGGGGCATATGGATACGGTTCCGGGCGACATTCCCGTGCGTATTGAGGATGGCATTTTGCATGGACGTGGCTCCGTAGACGCCAAAGGGCCACTCGCTACCTTTGTGATGGCGGGAGCGCACGCCGAACTGCAAGCCGGCACGCGCCTCGTGGTGATTGGGGCGACGGAAGAGGAAGCGGCTACCTCCAAAGGGGCGCGATTTGCCGTCAACCAGTACCAGCCAGACCTGTGCATTATCGGGGAACCGAGCGGCTGGGATGGGGTGACGCTGGGCTACAAAGGGCGCATTCTCATCGACTACGAGTACGCCCAATCCATGAGCCACACTGCCGGGCAAGACAGCGGCGCGGCCGAATCAGGCATAAGCTGGTACAACGCCCTGGCCGAATACATCGAAGTCTTCAACTATGACAAGCCGCGCTTGTTTGACAGACTCCTGCCCTCCATCCGTGACATTCACACGGGCAGTGATGGCTTGACCAATACTATCCACGTCAAAGTGGGCGTGCGCCTGCCGCCACATTTCGACATCAACCAATTTGAAAGCGACATACAGGAGTTAAACAGCGGCGCCACCCTTCGTTTTTATGGGCATGAAGAAGCCTTCCAGTCAACTCGCAACACGCCGTTGGCAAGGTCATTCAATCGTGCCTTATTACAAGCTGGGGTCAAACCTCGCTTCAAGTTAAAAACCGGCACCTCCGATATGAACGTGGTGGGGCCGATTTGGCAATGTCCCATCGTCGCCTATGGCCCTGGCGACAGCAGTTTAGACCATACACCAGAAGAGCATGTTGTTTTAGACGAGTATTTGAAAGCCATTGATATTTTAAAAAACGTAATGCGTAGTGCGTAGTACGTATTTCTACGCACTACGCATTACGCATTAGTAGGAGAATCCAACCATGAGCCTGAAAAATTTTTCCATAATCGAATCAACCTTGCGCGAAGGCGAACAGTTTGTCAATGCGTTCTTTTCTACAGCGGAAAAGATTCAAATTGCCACCCTGCTCGATGCTTTTGGCGTGGAGTATTTGGAACTGACATCCCCTTTGGCCTCGCCAGAGAGCTATAACGATTGTGTAACCATCGCCAAATTGGGCTTGAAAGCCAAAATTCTGACCCATACCCGTTGCACCATCGACGACGCCAAAAAAGCTGTTGATACCGGTGTGGATGGGGTCGATATTGTCATTGGCACCTCGTCTTATTTGCGGGATTTTAGTCATGGCAAGAGCATTCCGCAGATTATTGAATTGGCGCAGGAAGTGGTGGCCTATCTCCTGAGTCAAGGTGTGGAAACGCGCTTTAGCACGGAAGACAGTCTGCGAAGCGATGTGGAAGATATTGTGTCGGTGTATAAAGCGGTGGATAGTTTGGGGGTGCATCGCGTGGGCATTGCCGACACGGTGGGCGTGGG
>JACSSI010000871.1 GCA_014879345.1 Anaerolineae bacterium
TGACGGTCTTTTTCACGCAGACCATATGGGTGCAAGCTCAACACCATAAATGAAAACCTGGGAGCGCGGTCTGAAGGACCGCGCTCCCAGGTTCCGAGGAGAAGAAGAGAAGATATGAAGTTGAAGGGGAGGAATGAGACACAGCGGCATGAGGAAGAGGATAGCCGCTGTGCCTCATCCTATCAGGAATAAGCTGGTGCGAGGACACCAGCGGGAACAGGAAATGTATTTCGCTGCTGAACTTTGCCACTGCCGTTGTGTGCAGGGTGAGGAATAGTGGGGGCAACGCCAGCCATTGCTTCAATCTCGGCGCGGTCGGTAATAATGCGGTCCAGCTTGCCATCGACCATTTGAATCACCTTGTCCACGTGGCGCACCATGCGCAAATCATGCGTCACCATAATGCCGATACGATTTTGTTCATGAATCAGTTCGGCAAACGTTTCCACCACTTGGTAAGCCAGTGTTGTGTCCAGGCTGGCGGTTGGCTCATCGGCCAAAACCAGGTCTGGATCATGGATGAGGGAGCGTGCAATAGCCACCCGCTGCTTTTGCCCGCCGGAGAGTTGCGAGGGCAGGTTGTTCAACCGTTCGCCCAAACCAAGCCGTTCCAGCAGTTCGATGGCGCGTCGTTTGCCTTCTTTGTTATAAGTGCCGTTTAGGCGGAGCATCAATTCTACATTTTCCAACACACTCAAAAAGGGTACGAGGTTATTGGATTGGAAGGTGAAGCCTATTTTTTTGCGGCGGAACTCCGTCAGTTGTGCTTCACTCATCTGGCTGATTTCTTCTCCGCCCAGATAAATCTCGCCGCTATTGGGAGAGAGCAGTCCGGCAATCATTGCCAGCATTGTCGTTTTGCCGGAGCCGCTGGGGCCAACCAGGGCTACAAATTCGCCGCTGTTTAGTTCGATAGAAACATCATCAACTGCTTTGATGACCATTTCATCTACTTTATATTCTTTGGTTACGTTTTTGGTTGCTAAAACTTTTTTCATGATCTTCCTCTATTTTCTCGTTATCAAGACCTGACAGGTTTATTAACCTTCTGGTCTGGCTAGATTATGTGGCGTGACTATTCTTTGGAATATTAGTGATTTATGTAAACCTGTCAGGTCTCCTGCTTAAGAAGCTAACCCAAGTGCTGTTAACGGTTCAACGCGCAGGAGGTAGCGGATGGAAACCAGACCACCAAGTGGGCCGATGAGCAGCAGGGTGATGACAGCAATCGTTACTTGCTGCCCCGCGAAGATGATGGGGATGCCGGCCGGTAAGCCAAGGGCTAGCAGCAGTGTTGCCAAAACCCCGATGAAGACACCAAGCATGTTTGTTGAGACGATTTGGGCAGTGGCGGACAATGCCACGATGGGATTGGAAGCGCCCAATGCTTTTAACATGCCCACCTGAGCCACTTTTTGCAAAGTTTGAATCTGGAAGAAACCACCGACAACCAAAATACCGATGAGCAGGGTAAAGCCACGCTGGGTGTTGATGGTGCTTTGTTGTTCCTGGTAGCCGGGTGAATTTTCGTAGGCTGTGACCACATCAACTGCTTCTATACCACTGATGGTATTTTGTAGGCGTGCGATAACGGCCGTTTCGTCAGCCGGATTTTCCAGTTTGATATTAACAATGTTAAAGGTGAGTTCGCTTTGCCCATTGTCAGCGGCTGGTTTTGGCTTGATGCGATCCCAGGTCAACAGGGGCACAAATACCGACGGTTGAAAAAAGTACTGTTGGCTGTCGGTGATGCCGACAATGGTGACGGGATAAAACTGGTCAACTGCACCTTGCGTTGACTTTACAACGAGCGAATCGCCAATTTCCAGGCCGGTGCGCCGGATAACAGTTTCATCAACGACGGCTTCGTTGGCGCGTAGGCTGGTTAGTTGAGTGCCTGCGTAGGTGGCTGGTTCGCCGGGTCGTCCTGGTTCTACGCCGATGAGGGAGTAGGATTCAGGTTCGGCAGTGGGGTCAATGCCTTCATATTCCACAAAGACGCTGGTTGTGCCGATAGCACCGGCATCGGCCACGCCTTCGATGCGGCGAATGTCGTTCATGCTGGAACGGCCGATTTGGCTGGACAGCACCGACAGATTGGCCTGATCCTGGAAGACGACGAGTTCGCCATCGAGTTTGCTCAAGAATTCCTTGTTGGCTGAGGCTAGTCCTTCACCTAATCCAGCCAGGAAGATGACGAGCAGGGTAATGAGGGCGATGACGAGACTGACCAGCAAGAAGCGGCCTCTGTTTCGCCATAACTCTTTGATTGCTAAGTAAATTGAGACGGATAGTGTCATTTTTCTGTTCCCTTTATTCCTGATAATGCCTGTTATAAAAATCGTAAAATCATTTCCTCAAAAGATTTCCGATTCAGTTGATTTCCTCAAATCTGGACACAGTATAAATTATTGTTCATATATTGTCAAGTA
>JACSSI010000872.1 GCA_014879345.1 Anaerolineae bacterium
GTATGTGGCTGGCAGCACCACTTGTGACAATTGACGATTATGTTGTATATATTTTTTCTTATATAAAACCAAAATGCCCAGAGTGATTGCGAAAATGACGATGACAAATTGTAATGCTTTGAACCAAGTAGGCATTGGCAGCGGTAAGACAAATTCATAAAATCTGCTGAAAAGAATGTGCAAATCTAAATGAAAACCCAAAAACTGGAAGGAGGATTCCCGGTCTGCAACAGTTTGGGCAACAGCTATGTTTCGGCCTAACCAAATAATAAGCGGCAGACTGGATATCATAACAAAGATCACAATGTCTTTGAGCTTTTTATGCAAGGTGCGGCTGTCAAACAAGAGTATAGTCAATATGACAGCAGGTATGAATGTTACGCCAATGAATCGTAGAATAATGGCGAAACTTGTGAGCCCTGTGAGACCCCAAATCAATACCCATTTTGGATTGATAACATGCCAGGTCAGTAATATAAACGCTGTCAGCAGTAAAGTAATGAAAGGGGGATCAGACCAGACCATTGCATGTGAAGAAATAACGGCAAAAGAAGTTAAAAAACCTAAAATGGCAATGCCTATCGCCAATAAATTGTCGTTTGTACAAAGCTTTGTCGTGAAACCCACTAGAAAAACGTTGCAACCGAAAAGAATGATGTGTAGAAAACGCGCACTTTGTATTATGTTGTCACGTTGTAGAAGACCGACCAGGGTCAGGATAAGGGGATAACCCGGAGGATAATGGGTCATTGGTTCTCCCCGAGTATATACACCGTTTCCGACCAGAATATTTTCTGCTGTATCAAGGTATATCAGAGAGTCTGGACTGGTGCCAATGGCATAGGCTGTTACCCAAACCATAAAGATAGAAGCGCAAACCCCACTGATCAAAAGGATGATGGTTGTGTTAATTTGAGGGGATTTTGTTTGGGTCAACATCAGGCGGTTATTTAATGTTGCGGGTTGTTTTTGATTTTATAGCTTTTTGCAAGGCAGCGACTTCATTGGTGCGTAGATGCCGCCATTTGCCTTTTTGCAATGTGCCTAATTCTAGCGGGCCGATGCGAATACGTACCAGTCGGCGCACGGGATGTCCCAGATCGGCGGCGATGCGGCGGATTTGGCGTTTGCGCCCTTCACGCATGACGATTTCCAGTTTGGTGAAGGCGGGATGTTCTTCCATGACGGTGATTTTGGTGGGGGCGGTCATTTTTCCGTCGAGCATGACGCCGTTGCGCCAGCGGTTGAGTGTTTCGGGCATGATTTGGCCTTCGATTTCGACGCGGTAGGTTTTTTCGTGACCATAGCGGGGGTGGGTGAGTTTGTGGGCGAGTTTGCCATCGTTGGTCATGAGCATGAGCCCTTCGGACTGTTTGTCGAGCCGACCGACGGGGTAGAGATGCCCGGGCAGTTTGATGAGGTCACGCACGGTTTTGCGCCCCTGTTCGAGTTCGTCTTCGGTGGAGGAGATGATGCCTCTCGGTTTGTTGAGGGCGATGTAGATGAGTTTTTCTGATTGGTTGAAGGATAGGGAACGGCCGTTTACTTCAATTTTGTCTTTAGCTGGATCTGCTTTATCGCCAAGTTTGGCAATGTTGCCGTTCACTTTGACTTTTCCGGCACTGATGAGGGTTTCGGATTCGCGCCGAGAGGCGATGCCCGCCTGGGACATGAGTTTTTGTAATCGTTCTGTCATAGTGGTTAAAGATAGCAGATATTGAGAGATGCGTCATGTAAGAAGCGGAAATAGTCTTGGTTTTTGGTGCTTTTTATGTGACGACATCATCAGCAGCAAAGTATTTTTGCGTATAGATGATTACAATGATTGCAGCGAGGGGCACGACAAAAGAGAGTGATTCTTGCAGGCGTATGACGGCAATGATGAACATGGCCCACGGCAAAATAAAAGCAATGAGCAGTAGAATCCGCTGTGCCAGCTTGCGTGGACGTATTAAAACAAAAGACCATAACCAGGGGATCAATAACAGAGCGTGTTCATACGTCCACATATAGGGAGTAACTAAGAAAGAGGCAGCGAGTGCCAGGGAGAAAACGGCCGTTATGGATAATTCTTTATGCGCAAAAATATACCCACCGATACCGATTGTGACGCCAATGGCGAGCACCATGCCACCGATAAACCAGCCTGAACCAAATAGATCAGAGGCTAAGCCCCATACGGTTGGTGTGATGGTAACAACGGCCGTTTTAGAGCGAACTGCTGCCCAATCCATTACCCAGCCTGGCAGGATCAGCCAACTTATCACCAACAAGCCAGTCAGTCCGGCGACGCCGCCGGCAATGATCTGCCACCGTTTTTGCCAAAGCAGCCATAATGCGAACAGGGGCATAAAAAGGATAAACAAATTGGGTTTTAGGACAACCAATGACAAGACCATACCTGCTAAGAACGGCCGTTTCTGCTGCAA
>JACSSI010000873.1 GCA_014879345.1 Anaerolineae bacterium
CGGGACAGGCGGATCATGTTTTTGCCAGTCACCAACGCATCTTCTCCCGCCTGTCTCGCCCAGGTTTGCTATTTTGGGCGAGATGGCGCGGTGAAAAAACCTGTCGTTGCGGCGAATAGTCGCCGCGCCATCCCGCCCCTACTTTTGCGTTCTTTGCGGGTCATTCTTTTCTCAAATTCACGCTAAACTTCTCCACATGACTTTTTGTTTCATCACTGAGAACGTGGAAATTGTCGATGGTGATTGTCCAGTTGATGGCTTGTTGATGCAGCCATTGGCTGAGGATGCCAAGTTTTTCCAGGGTGATTTCGTGATGGCCGAGGGTGATATGGGGCAGCCACCTGTTCGGGGCGTAGTGGGGATTGCTGTCTTGAGCAATAGATTCGAGACGAGACCATAAGTTGGCGTGTAACTTTGTTAGTTCCTGGGTGCGCACCACTGGCACGTAGACGATGGGGCTGGGGGCGGGGAAGATGCCGATGCCAGATGCTGTGATGGTAAACGGCCGTTTTTCCCCCGCCATCTCTTGCAAAATTTCCGCAACACTCACTTCGTCATACTGTTCGGCCACATGGTAAGAAAAATGGGGCAGCGCCTCAATTTCTGGATCCCCCAGGCCAAAGCGTTGGCGCATTTCTGTCCATAAATTTTCTACAATCTGACAATGTTGTTGGTCTAAAATGGAAACGACGCCTTGTGCCATAATCGTATCCTCCCTGCGTTTATCAAAGTTTATCATGTTCCGGGTCTGATATGGGATACTTGGCTCAGAATCAAACAAAAGGAGCAATTTAATGGGTCCTACCATCAAAATTGAGAATTTAACAATGTTTCGCAGCCAGCGGCAGGTGCTGGACAGGGTGACTATGACGGTGGCTGGCGGAGAGATCGTCTGTTTGTTAGGGCCGAGCGGCAGCGGCAAGAGCAGTTTGCTGCGCTGTGTCAATCGCCTGGCTGAACCGCCAGTCGGCACTGTGTTTGTAGATGATGTGGATGTGACGACGATGGATGTGCTGCAATTGCGGCGGCAGGTGGGTATGGTGTTCCAGCAGGTGGCTCTGTTTCCAGGCACAGTGGCGGATAATGTGGGATACGGTGCGGCTTTGCAGAAACGGTCACTTCGACAACGCTCAGAGCAAGCGTTATCCCCCCAAGACATCACGCATCTCCTCCACCTTGCCGATTTGCCTGCTGAACTTGCTCAGCAAGACAGCCATGCCTTGTCTGGCGGGCAAGCCCAGCGCGTTGCCATTGCTCGTACCCTCGCCACAGAACCTTCCGCGCTGCTGCTGGATGAACCGACCAGTGCGCTCGATCCGGCTTCCACCAAACACGTTGAAGAGACCATGCTTAGGCTGCGTCAAACCTTGGGGCTGACGCTCTTGTGGGTGACGCACAACCCCGACCAGGCCAGACGGGTAGCAGACAGGATTGTTTTGTTGGTAAACGGCCGTTTAGAAGACGAAGGCACGCCCGAGCATCTGTTCCGAGAAGGCAGTACGCATCTGGCAGCCACCTTCGCCGCTGGCGATTTGGAGTAAAAACGATGAATGACTTACCCATCATGACCGAACTATATCGTGTATTTTCCGCGTTGATATTGGTAATCCTGGCGATGCTCATCTCGCGCTGGCAGGAACTAGACCTGGAAAAACAGATGTTGGTAGCCGTAATACGTGCCTTTATTCAATTAACCCTCATCGGCTTCGCATTGACCTATGTGTTTGATGTAGACAGCCCGTTTGTCATCGTATTGATCATCTCCGTTATGGTGATAATTGCAGGTTACACCTCTGGCAAACGGGCGGTAGGCGTGCCCCATGCACGCCCTGTAGCGCTGGCTTCTATCGCGTTAGGTGCGTCGCTTACCCTGGGACTGTTGGTAGGCTTGCACGTCTTCGAGTTTACGGCACAGCAGATCATCCCGATTTCGGGGATGGTGATTGGCAACTCGATGAATGTGTGTTCGTTGGTGATGAAGCGGATCAAGGAAGAGATAAACGGCCGTTCTCTGGAAATAGAAGCCGCGTTAGCCCTGGGCGCGACGCGGCGGCAGGCAGCCAACCGTTACTTGAAGATGGCCTTGCAAAGCGGCATGTTACCCATCGTCGATTCCACCAAAACAGTGGGGCTGATTCAATTGCCCGGTGCCATGACAGGCATGATTTTGGCCGGTGCTGCGCCGCTAGAGGCCGTGCAATTGCAAATGATTGTGATGTACATGTTGATTGGAGCGGCTGCGTTTACTGGACTCGGCGCGACATTTCTGTCTTACCGTCAATTTTTCACGGCAGACCATCAACTGCTATCAACATGAAACGGCTGCCTGTAAAAAACGAAAAGACCGGCACATTGGTAGTGACGGTCTTTTTCACGCAGACCATATGGGTGCAAGCTCAACACCATAAATGAAAACCTGGGAGCGCGG
>JACSSI010000874.1 GCA_014879345.1 Anaerolineae bacterium
TCTCAATCTTATCGTCCACCTCTTCCTGATGCAGCATCTGCTTCAAAATTTGCAGCCGGGCCTCATCGGTCAGTTCCTGGTTTTCCACGTCCAGCAGCCTTTCGTTGGCATCGGCCACCAGCAGTAGCCGCTCGATGAGGCGCTCGGCCAGGTCTTTCATCCCTTCCGGCCCGGCAAATTGGGTCTGCACCGTGAAGGGCATTTCCTGATATTCCTGGTAAAACTCGCCGACGGTATAGCGGTTGCTTTTGAGCGTGAAGAGGGTCTTGTTAGCGTTGGCGGCGAACCAATCATCCATGACCTGAGGGGTAACGGCCGTTTCTACCAGATCGCGCATCTCCTCAAACGTTTGTGTGCGTGCATTCTGCTTCTCTTGCAGCCGTACAATATAAAAGGCGTCATCGGCGCGGAAAATGTCACTTAGCTCCCCATCTGTCAGGGCAAACACGGCCGTGTCCCATTCATCCCCACGCATACCTTCAAATATCGTCATTTCGGAAGTCAAGACTGCCGCCGGAATTTCACTAGAAATATCACTAAAGCCAGCCCCAGAACGCAGTTTCAATAGCGCATCATCGGCCGCCTGTCGGGCAGTCACCTCATCTTCTCCGATAACAAATTGCAGCTCATCAACCACTACCTGGCGTGGCAATGCAAACTGATCACGATTTTCCTCATAGTAGCGGCGCAGGTCATCTTCTGTCGGCGCAGGGACATCCAATAACTCAAAAAAGCGGGTCACTGACGCATTTTCTTTAAGTTGTTCAATGTAGTTGGTGACGTAATCTTGCTCCTTTTCCGCTACCAGCGTCTGCCGAATCTGCTCGCGTACGGCCGTTAGTGGTTGATCGCCAAACAAGTCGCGATTGTCATTGTAATAGGCCTGGATATCACTCTCGGCCACCGGAATATCACCTTCGTGGAGCTGGCCTTCCAGCGCTTGCAGGTTAAGTTCCTCGTTGATATGCTGCATGGTATGACTAAACGTCTCCTCGTTTTCCGGCTGGCGTTCAGCCGCCCACTGAGACACCAACCTATCCATAACGATATCTTCCAGTACAAATAAGAATTCTTCAGGCGAGTGACCTAAATCACCAACTTCGCTCCCTTCCAGTTGCGTCAAATGGGCGTCCACATCTGCCAGTGTGATCTGGCCGTCGTCAAATGCAGCAACGACATTTGGCGTAGGGGCTTTGGGTACTGTCCAACGCGCCCACAGACCACTGCTAACCACAAACCAGGCAGCGGCAATGACCAAGATGACCACAAAGGAAACTTGCATCCACCTTTGCGGACCTACCTGTTCGCGAGGGAGATGGTAGATTGTCTCGCCGTTGATAACTATGACCTCATCCGACAATTCGGTTGGGATGTCTACGACTGAATCATTATTCATCACTGTCAGCTCGTGATCTGACAGGAAATCAACGGCCGTTTGATCATTCAACGTTTCAGCAAGGACTTCTGGCTCAATGCCAGGCTGTGTACCAAGAGTTTCGGGAGATTCCGTTTCAGCCGCTTGCTGATTTGGAGCGTCGGCTGGTTCTACTATCACCGGCGTTTTTTGTTCAGCAGAATCTTCTGGAATAACCACGACCGGCGACTTCTTCTCCGGCGTTTTTCCCAACAAAGCTCCGCGCATATCTTCTAAAACTTGCTTCCATCCTTCTATCATAGATTGATTATCCGTTATCGGTAAACGGTATTCCGATTGCCGTTTACTCGTTATTGTTGCCAAATAAGCGTAGATTTACCCCGCCACCATTTTCATTATCCACTATATACACCTGTACACGTGGCAGGATCTGTTCAAGCGTTTCCAGGTAGAGGCGGTAACGAGTCACATCCTCACCGTAAATTTGAGAATTATCCTCGTATTCGGCCAGCACCGACACAAAGGCCTGAGCAGTGCCGTTAGCTTGCCCCAAAGCATCCGAGCGGTAAGATTGAGCATCCGCCATAACCTGTTGGGCCTGCCCCCGCGCTTCGGGAATGGTGCTGTTGGCGTAGCCGTCGGCTTCGTTAATCGCCCGCGCCTTGTCTTCACGGGCGCTGTTCACATCCGTAAAAGCATCCGCTACTTCATCAGGGGGGAAGGCCTTTTGTAAATTAATACCGACCACAGCCAGACCGCTGCCGTAAGCATCCAGTCGCCGCTGCATTTCTGTTTGGATTTCCTGTTGTAGTGATTGTCGTTCAGTCGTGAGAATGGCATCTACCGGCTGGCGGCTCAGCAGGTCGGTGACCGCCTGCCGCGCAACATCCCGAATCAGGAGATATGGGGCATATTCCACATTAACAAGAAAATCGGCTGGGTCACGTACTTGATATTGCACAATGAGTTCAATGTCAATGACATTGGTATCACCGGACAGCACTTGTAATTTGGACGGGGGTTCCGGGTGTTCATGTCCTTCTTCTGGATCCA
>JACSSI010000875.1 GCA_014879345.1 Anaerolineae bacterium
ACCACCTATGGCAGAGCGATCATCGCGCAATTTTATGATTTATGTAAACCTGTCAGGTCTTGACCACCCATTCCACCAGACCTGACAGGTTTAATCACGCCTCGGTCTGCCACCACCTATGGCAGAGCGATCATCGCGCAATTTTACGATTTATGTAAACCTGTCAGGTCTTTGTCACACTGCCTGACGGTGTTTAGCGGCTAATTTTTCAGTGCTAACGGCCGTTGACACATCAAACGCCCTCAAAGCACGACTGCCCAGTTTATCCAGCCATTCAGCCGCTTGCGCCTGATCCCCATCACGCCTGTTGAACTTGCCATTTTGAAAACGGATATAAGGACGCCCGGCATTGATACCTTTGCAGCGTACAATATTGGCCGCCACTGGATCAGTAACTGTTTTAGCTCTGCCCATACGCCTTTCCAGAACTTCAGCCAGGTCATCGTCGGCCTTGTCCAGACCGTCACTGCCACCCAAAGCAAAGTAAAGCCCCACATCGCTGCGCAGCAAAACCATGCCGTCCTGCTCTTCTGCGTTACTCTTTGGCACGCCCACACGGATGCGCAGCGTATTGGAACGGATGATGCGGTCTTGCTGGTTGGTACTGTCATACATAGCCACCAAAGCCGTGACATCGTAAACGCCCGGTTCAGCAAAGGCAAACCCGCCAGAACCAAAGGTGATGTTGAGATTATCTTTGATGGCTTGACCGTTTGGCACGATGTCAAAAACGGATTCATCTAAATCAAAGCAGCGCTGGAAAATGGGTACAAAAATATCTGCATTTGCCAGATCGCCGCTGTTTGAATCACCCTGCCAGCGCCGAATCAGCACTTCTAAAAAGCCCGCCTTCGGATCAAGCAGCACTGGCGGAACATTAACTGTTTGGCCGGTTTGATTGGTTAATTCGATGCCCAGGAAGACGGGTTGACCAAATTCAAAGACCGCCCCACCAATGGGCGGCGTGAGGGTAAGTTTATAACCTGTCATCTCAACTTCAGGCACATAGGGGGAATAGCCGCCGTTACCATTGGCCCAATAGTTGATGGAATGAAAGGCCGCGCCGCCAGGAATGAGGGCTGTCAAAGGCGCATGGCGGATGAACTCCAGTTCGTCGGCGTCGAAGGTGAAGTCAAATTTAGACCAGTATTCGTTGCGATGATTGCCTCCTTTGTAGCGCCAATCATAGTTCATGAAGGAGAGGGAATCGGCACGCCCCACGATTCGTTCAAAACGATGTGCCAGGTTGAGCGCATGACCCAGTTCATGGGTGGTGGTTTGGATGAGTTTACGGTCGGCACTGGTACCAAAAAGTTCACGAATGGCTTCAGCAAAAACGGCCGTTCCCTGACGAGGCAGATCGTCTTGGGTATCAAACATCACCCCCAGTAAGCCTTGACGAGTCGATTTGGAGAGCAGCAACAAATGCAGTTCCCACGCTCGCTTGGTGAGCGATGCTTGAGAAAAGTCACGCAGGAGAGTATGAAGCTGGGTGTTTCCCCAACCGGCACTGTTGGCTGGAATCTGGCTGGGGCGGCCTGTTTCAATGACGTTGATGCCAGATTTTGCCAGCGCAATTTCCAGGCTGATCTGCTGCCCTTTGTATTCAAATTTGGGCAGGGGCGCCACGTCTTTCTCGCTTTCCAGTTCCACCCCGATGGTGCGCATGTCAACCGATTCCCACTCGGCGGAAAAACTGATAGTACGCCGGGAAGGCAGACCGTGAATGGCACTGTTGAGGAAGAGTTCGCCGTTTAGCGTAACTGGATCATTGTCGGTGGCTTTCAGGGTGAGGGAGCCTCTGGCTTTGCCCCCATGTTCATCTTCGGCGATGATTTCCCAGTCACCATCTTCCAATTCAATGCGCTGCCCGGGTGTGGTGCGGATGGAGGCGACGTAGCTTTGACCAACCGTGTCACTGCGGTAAAAGTCGGCGCTGATAACGCCTGAGATTGCTTCATCTACTCTCAAATCGACTTTGAGGAAGGCGTTACCTCCCTGAAAACGGCCGTCTTTCAAGACAATATCTTCTGGTCTCGGTTTCTGCTTCCAGCCCAAAAAGCGAAGGGCGCGGCGCAGGGCAGCGATGATGTCGCCAATTTCGTCCAAACGGACTTCTTCCGTTTTGCTTAACGGCCGATCCATGCTTTGTAACATCTGTTGTTCACGTTCCAGTTGGCGCAGTTGGCGGTTCATACCTGCAAAATCTTGACGTTTTGACATGAGAAACTCCTTTTTATGAAGAAAAAAAGCCCGATAAGGTGGGATACAAGTTTGCTGGTTTGTTGAGTCGGATAATGAAATAGTAGCACGGAGGGGATAGTGAACACAAGCACCCTTCTCTGTGGGGTGGGGTTAGTTTTTGTGTAACAAAGCAG
This sequence comes from Anaerolineae bacterium, assembly GCA_014879345.1. Taxonomy (GTDB): domain Bacteria; phylum Chloroflexota; class Anaerolineae; order Promineifilales; family Promineifilaceae. Next base: position 2,379 of record JACSSI010000875.1, read on the forward strand.
ACTACAAAAGTCTTGCCAATACTAATTGGCATTAAATTTGAGGA
>JACSSI010000876.1 GCA_014879345.1 Anaerolineae bacterium
GGGTTGATCTCGCGCAAGGTCTCGTAAGCCAGTCCCAGTTTCTCCATCGTGCCTGGACGGAAGTTCTCGACCAAAATGTCGGCTTTACGCACCATATCCCGGAAAACCTCTTTGCCGGCTTCGCTCTTCAAGTTGAGCGTCATGCCCCGTTTGTTCCGGTTGAGACTCATGAAATAAGCGCTCTCCCCGTTGACGTGGGGTGGGTAGGCGCGGGCGTCGTCGCCTGTGCCGGGCATTTCAATCTTAATCACATCCGCGCCCAAATCGGCCAAAATCATGGTGGCATACGGGCCAACGAGGACGCGGGTCAAATCCAGTACAATCAATCCTTCAAGCGGTAATGTCATGTGGGTTCCTTTTGAAAATAGGTCTTGGGAAGGCGTAGTGCGTAGTGCGTAGTGCGTAGGTAGAAACACTACGTTCTACGCACTACGGTCTACGCCCTAGCTTTTTTTACTCAACTACACCTGCATCCAACATCGCCAGGTATACTTTTTCTGCCGAGAAGGGCGGCCCTTCCAGACGCACACCAACGGCGTCATAGATGGCGTTGCCCAGGGCGGCGATGGTGGGAATCATCGGATGTTCGCCGACGCCGCGAGCGCCCCAGGGGCCATCTGCCTGCGGCACTTCGACGATGATGGACTCGATTTTGCCAGGGATGTCAACGGCCGTTGCGATGCGATAATCCACAAAACTGGGATTCTTCATCACACCTTCGCCCAGTTGAATCTCCTCAAACAGCGCCGAACTCATGCCCTGCACAAAACCGCCTTCGATTTGGGCCTTCACCAGTTCCGGATTGATCGCCTTGCCCACGTCAAACGCCGACACGCCCTTGATAATCTCAATCTTGCCCGTGGTCAGGTCTACCTCAATTTCCATCGCCTGCACGCCAACGGTGTAATGCACGACGGCGCGGTCGCCCTGACCCGTTTCGGCGTCGAGACCCGTCACATAGGTGGGCATAAAATTGCCCCGCCCGATGATGGGACCACCCGTCCATTCGGTGAAATCCTCGTTGGGCAGACCGTAGACGGCGATGTTTTGCAAGCTCGTTTCGTTTTCCGTTTTGTAGGAGACGACGACGCCATTGATGATGTCTAAATCGTCTACATCTTCGTGCCACGCTTCGGCTACCACTTCCAGAATTTGGCGGCGTGTATCCTGCGCGGCGGCAACGACGGCGTTGCCCATGCTCCACGTCAGGCGGCTGGCGACGGTCTGCCATTCATACGGGCTGTACTGGGTGTCCAACGGCCCAGCCACGCGCACCGATTCATACGGCACGCCCAACGCCTCAGCCGCCATTTGCGCCGCCACCGTAAACGTACCCTGTCCGATTTCCTGCCCGCCCAGCCCCAGGGTGACGGTTCCGTCTTCATTCATCTCCATCCACGCTGATGAGCCGGCGTTGGGCGGCATGGCGGGCGCTTTCCAGGCCAGGGCAATGCCTTTGCCGCGCCGCTTGTTCGGCACTGACGGCGGCGCTTTATGACCCCATCCGATGGCAACGGCCGTTTTCTCAATACATTCCGTCAGGCCAACCGGATGCAGCGTCATGCCCGTCACCAGCTTGTCGCCGCCCTGCACACAGTTGCGCAGGTGAAATGCCACCTGATCCATGCCGATTTTCAGCGCCAACTCGTCCATGCACTGATCAACGGCCGTGTGCAGTTCCGACATGCCAAAACCGCGATATGCGCCGCCAATGGGATGATTCGTATAGACACACAAACTGTCGGTCTTGACGTTGGGGATGTCATAGGGGCCGGTGGAACTGTAGCCGCCAGCGCGGGTGATGTTGACCCCGTATTCAGTCGAAGCGCCGCCATCCCAATACATCGTGTTCTCCATCGCCAACAAATTGCCCTCGGCGTCACAGCCCACTTTCAGGTGGATGACCACGCCCTGGCGCACGAAGTTGGTATAGAACTCTTCTTCGCGGGTGAGGCGCAGTTTCACAGGACGGCCGTTTGCTTTCATGGCAATGGCGACCGGCATCGCTTCCATGGTCACACCCGCCTTGCAGCCAAAACCGCCGCCCACATACGGCGCAATCACGCGCATATCGCTCTGGGAAATGCCCAACGTCTTGGCAATCAGGTTGCGTTGGGCAAAGGGGGATTGGGATGAAGCCCACAGCGTTACCTTGCCGTTTTTAGCGACCTGCGCCGTGGCGATGTGGGGTTCAATCGGCACATGCTGGATGTGGGGAATGCGGAAGGTGCGCTCGACAATGGCGGCGCACTCAGGCCATGCCGTTTCCGTGTCCCCTTTGCGGATTTTGAAATGGTTGGCGATATTGGTGCCTGCCTGCGGGAAAATGAAATTTGGACGCTCGTAATCGCCCAAATCGGGATGGATCAGCGGTGCTTCCGGCGATGCGCCAAACTCGGGGTCGAAGACGGGTTCCAG
>JACSSI010000877.1 GCA_014879345.1 Anaerolineae bacterium
GTCGACTTGGTAACACGCTTGCGCAAGCAGTTGGGCATGGCCATCATTTGGATTACACATGATTTAGGGGTTGTTACCAGCGTCGTCGAAAAAGTAGCTGTCATGTATTCAGGTTTCATGGTCGAAACGGCTCCCGTTACTCAACTTTACCGTCATACCAGCCATCCCTACACCCTCGGCCTGCTAGAATCATTACCAAAGATGGTTGACAAAGAAAAGAAACGGCTTATACCAATTAAAGGGCTACCACCTGATCTTCTTAAAGAACCGACTCATTGCCCATTTGCACCGCGCTGCCGTTACGCCATTGACAAATGTTGGCAAGAAAACCCACCATTAGAAATGATTGCGCCAGAACACCAAGTTGCCTGCTTCCGCTGGGAAGATGTGCGTGGTGGGTTGCGTCTCACCGATGAAGATGTGCAAAAAATCACTGTAGGAGGAGCCGTATGAGTCAAGCAGATAACAATAAAAAAGAAATCCTTCTTCATGTAAAAGAACTTAAAAAGCATTTTCCTATACGCCGTGGTGTATTTCAGCGGCAAGTAGGCGCAGTACAGGCCGTTGATGGCATTAGTTTTGATATTTACAAAGGTGAAACGCTTGGTCTCGTTGGCGAAAGTGGTTGTGGTAAATCTACTGCGGGTCGTACTATTTTACAATTGCTCAAACCAACAGAGGGAGAAGTCTTTTTTAACGGCGATGATCTTGTTTCTTTAAAACGTGGTGAAATGCGCAAGCGACGTCGCCACATGCAAATGATTTTCCAAGATCCATATGCCTCATTAAATCCAAGAATGCAGGTGGGCAGCATTGTCAGTGAGCCTTTAAATATTCACAATATCGGCAACACTGCCAGCCGCACAGAACGAGTCCAAGAACTTCTGGGCTTGGTTGGATTGAATCCTTATTTTGTAAAACGTTATCCGCATGAATTCTCCGGTGGTCAGCGGCAGCGGATTGGTATAGCCCGAGCGCTAGCGACCAATCCTTCGTTTATCGTGGCAGACGAACCGATTTCTGCACTAGACGTGTCTATTCAAGCACAGGTTGTCAACTTGCTGGATGATCTTAAAGCTGAGCTTGGGCTTACATACCTCTTTATTGCCCATGATTTATCTATGGTACGCTATATTAGCGACCGTGTGGCAGTTATGTATCTGGGACGCATCGTGGAGATGGGTGAACGGGATGAAGTTTACGATCATCCGTTGCATCCTTATACCCAGGCTTTACTATCTGCCATTCCTATTCCTGATCCAGATGTAGAAGCAACACGAAAACGGATTATTCTTGAAGGTGATGTTCCCAGTCCGGTAAACCCCCCAGCTGGGTGTCGCTTTAATCCTCGTTGTTCTTATGCTACTGATATCTGTCGTCAAGAAGATCCGGAATTTAGGAATTTGGGTACAGATAACCGTTTACATATGGTGGCTTGCCATCATGCAGAAAAATTTGATTAAGATTCTATGGTGTTTAGAGTGAAGAAATATTGAAGGAGGTGATGCTTGTTCACAGAGTCGAAAAATATGTTCTTTCTTTTTATTTTTTAGTTTAATAAACTCTTGGAGGAGGTTTTAGATGTTTAATAAAAAAACAGGCCTGATTTTGGCCGCAATTATGATTTTTGCTGTATTAATGGTTGCTTGTCAACCAGAGACAGTGGAAGTTGTTAAAGAAGTTCCCGTGGAAGTGACCCGTGTTATCACCGAGACCGTGACGGAATCTGGCGAGTCTATGGAAGTGACCCGTGTTATCACCGAACAAGTGGTTGTAACCGCCACCCCTGAACCGGTAATGCCTGCAACCTTTACTGATTCAAGCCCAGACACCTATGTTGAAATGACATTTGGTGATGTGGACACGTTGGATCCTGCGTTGGCTTATGATACAGCCAGTGGCAACATTCTTGAAAACGTGATGGAAGGATTGATTTACTACAATCACAAAGACGCCACCAGCTTTGTACCGCAGTTGGCCGTGGAAGTGCCGAGCCTGGAAAATGGCGGCATCTCTGAAGATGGTCTCACCTACACCTTCAACATTCGTGAAGGTGTTACCTTCCATGATGGTGGTACTTTGACCCCCAGTGATGTGGCCTATACTTTCCAACGTGGTTTGCTGCAATCTGACCCCAATGGTCCACAGTGGCTCTTGTTGGAACCGATTTTGGGCTACAGCAATTGCGCTGATATCACTGAAGGTATTGATCCAGAGTGTGGTATTGCTGGTGATCCCGACGCTGTGAAAGCGGCAGATCCGGCAGCCTTAGCGGCTGTTTGTGAACAAGTTAAGGCGGCTGTGGTAGCAGATGATGATGCTGGTACAGTTACTTTCAACAATACCCTGCCCTGGGGGCCGTTCATTTCCACCTTGGCACAATCTTGGGGTATGATTTTAGATCAGGAATGGGCAGT
>JACSSI010000878.1 GCA_014879345.1 Anaerolineae bacterium
CGATGAACATATCAGGACCTTCACCAGCAGCGACTTCTGTCTGCCATTTGTTGAAGATTTGATCGAAGGGGATTTGCAAAACATCAATGGTCAGGTCAGGGTATTCAGCACGAGCATTGTCAACGATGACTGCGAGTGCTTGTTCTTCGGCGCTGCCTGTGCCATATGCATGCCACAAGCTTACTGTACCTGTGGGGCCAGCCATAGTTTCTTCGGCTGGGGCTGCTTCTTCAGCTGGGGCTTCTTCTACTACCGCTTCTTCGGCCGGTGCTGCTGCTTCGGTCGGGGTTTCTTCAACGGTCTCAGTGCTACCACCACATGCGCTCAATATGAGTGCACTTAACAACAACATCATTACTAAAACATACCACTTATTGTTTTTCATAATTCTCCTCACTTTAGAATTTATGTGAAAAATATTTTTGGACTGCTAATCAAAATTTTGTTTCAGCAACTGTGTCAGACACCACCTCCTTCTATGATTTTCCAAGGTTTCAATGTTAGAGTTATTGATTTTTTGTGTTTTGAATGGTTTGCTCAACGGCCGTTTGTGCTTCAAATAAGGCATCGGCCGGTGATTGTAAGGTAGTGAGTATATTGTTCTGAGCCACACCCATTGGCTCCCATTGGGCCTCAGTATAAGATGAGGCGGAAAAAGGGATGCCGTTGGCGGCGGCGGCTCCAAAGGCAGCTAGTTTTGCCTGGGCTTGCACCGCTTCTGATGTTAAGGCTTGCTGATGAGCCGGCGGCTCGTTCACAGCCAATGCCAGTTCTGCTTGCACGGTTGGGCTGGTCCATTGATTCATAAAATCCAAGGCGGCCGCTTCATGTTCACGTTCTAGGGCATTAGCTCCCAGAAAAAGCCCCGTTACATGCGTAAATGGCCGACCAAAAGCACGCACGCCCACCTCAAAATCTGTGTCAGGCAACGTATCCAACGCCCAACTACCCGTCCACCAAGAAGCGAACTCACCTGTGAGAAAGCCAGCCTGGCAAATCTCATAACCCGCATCAGGTGGCGCGGCTTCCATAAAGGAGAGCAGCCATTCACCAGCAGCAATTTTTTGCGGCGTGTTTATAAAAACATTGCCCTGCTCATCTACGTAGCCGGGCTCCTCACTGCCGCCAAAGCCAAAGAATATGGGTGCGGCATGGTAAACATCAAAAGAATCTGCTGACAAGCTCTGGTTGCACAACAGGTATTTATCTGGATTGGTTTCGTGATAGGTAATGGCATTGGTAAGGAGCGCATTAAAATCGGCAGAGTCGGCAGGAATGAGGGTTTCATCTAGCAATGATTTATTATAAACGATCGCAATGCCATCTTGAAGTACCGGAATGCCCCAAACCTCGTCTTGCCAGGTCATAGCCGCTGACGCCGCTGGCGAAAAATTCTCGGCCAAGTACGCTGTGCCAAACTGGGTTGTGATGGGTGTTACTAAGCCATTTTCGGCAAAACGTCCCAGTTGGTCTTGCTGCATAAGAATCAAATCGGGACCTTCTCCTAGCGGAACGGCCGTTTCCACGGCCTCTACCATATTGGCTTGATAAATAAGTGTCAGCAACACATCCGGGTTTTCAACCTCATACGCACTCACGAGGTCAGCCAAAACCGCTGCTTCATTATCCTGCCAACTGTGCCACAAAGTCAGTACCACCTGGTTGCTGCCCACCACTACCTCAACTGGTTCGGGGGTATAAGTTGGGACAAGGGGGATAGAAACGGCCGTTTCCCCCATAACCACATCAACCTCCGCCACAGAAACCACAGTTGGCAGCGGTTGCACTTCATCTTGACAAGCTGCTAAAAACAGTAACACTGTCAACATAAGACAAAATCGGCCAACCAGCCAGCCTCGCTCATAGGTGGGCTTACTTCGCATTCCCATCGCTTAACCGTTTTCTGCACGAACAAAATCAGTCAACTGTGTTAACAGGCTGTCTTTCAGGCAAAGAAGCTGCTGTTGCAAAGAATCTTGCCCTTCAACAGAACAATCACTAAATCGCTGATCATTATAAGCCAAATGAGTCGCCAACGACTGTTCCCGCACCGCCTCCCCCATTTCCGTCAAATACAGCCGCAGCGCCCGACCATCCGACTCATGCGGCTGGCGCACCACTAAACCGTCAGCTTCTAACCCTTTTGAAAGGCGCGTGATATTGCTCTTGTCGCAAATCATCAGTTCACTTAAGCGCTGGGAAGAAATCCCCGGCTCATTCCCCAAATGCCACAAAATATAAAAACGCGGCACACTGAGATTATACTGACTAAACAAATGCCTATCCCCATCGTCGATGAGAAAAAATATCTCTTTAAGTAAGTTATAGATGAGGGTTGCGTCTGCCATAGGATAATTCTTGCCAATTTAAGATCAAAAATAGTTGCGAACTCAACAGTTGATAAGTCAACTT
>JACSSI010000879.1 GCA_014879345.1 Anaerolineae bacterium
TGGAGCTTTTATGCAACGGCCGTTTCTCATCACCCTCCCCATCACCGTCAAAACCTACGACATCGACTACGCCGCTATCGTCCATAACGCGGTTTACATCCGTTGGCTGGAAGATTTACGCACCCAGATGATGGTTGACTATTACCCGGTCGAAGAGATGGTGGCTGATGGCATTACGCCCATTCTCACCCGTACGGAAATCGACTATCGCGTTCCCGTCCGCTTAGGCGACCCCGTCGTCGGGCAAATGTGGATCGCCAAGCTGGAACGCACCCGCTGGACGATTCAAACCGAAATGCATGTGGGCGAGAGCCTGACTACCACCTCCCGTCAGTTTGGCTATTTTGCGAATTTGGAAAACGGCCGTCCCATCCGCATTCCCCCTCGCCTCAAAACCATCTGGGATGAACAAATAAAGGATGAGGGATGAAGATTGAAGGATAAATTTCTAACGTATGGACAAAACAAAGAAACAACAACTCATCCAAGAAGCACAAGACCTTTGGCAAACAAATCAGGCATATGAAGCCAGCAAGCTGATTTATGAACATATCCCTCACCAAGATCGGGCAACTTGGGCTGGCAACATCCTAAAACTCGCATATCCTCATTTTTCTCCAACCACCGATATTGAGGCTGTCATCCAATTCGCAGAAAATGCAAATAATTGGTCTCAAGAACGCCAAAAAGAAGCAATGCGAATTGTCGATACAGTAAATCGGTTCTCAAAAAGGCCACCAATACCCTTTCCCCAACTGATTTATAATCTGGCAGCGATGGTAGGCAAAATCTCCTACAATGCCCAACATTTTCCCGCCCCATACGACCATAATGCAGGTTGGAAAATTGGTGAAATCTTGAAACAAATCGCTCAAGGCATTGATTTTCAAAATTTTGAAGAGAATGCCTGGAATCAATTCTGCGACGAACAATTTTTACAACTAGATCAACCAATTATCTGCCATCCAGCCTGCCCTATTTGCTATTACAATAGCGAATCACTCCTGATGGAATAACAGACTTTTTCATCCCTCATCCTTCAACCTTCATCCTTCCTTAACCTCCTGTTTACATTTTTTTTACCTTTTTAGGGCAAACTTAGCATTAGTCTTAATTTAATCATTTAGCTAAGCGGGAAACATGCCTCTATCTCTCCCCTCAAGCTCATTAACCTGGAGGTTAATACATGAAAAAATCATTATCGATCATCGCCGTTCTCATTTTAGGCATTTTGGTTTTGGCAGGCTGTGGTGGCACAGGGGCAGAAAGTCTGCCTGTTGCCGACAAAGTCGCTGATACCGTGGTAGAAACAACCGACATTGTTGCTGACAATGCCGCCGCAGTTGTCCCTGCCGTCGCGCCGATGGATGCCCCAGCGCAAGAAGAACCCAGCCAAACAGGTGCGACCGATAACATTACCACACTCAATCTACAAGAAGCACAAGACACGCTCATAGCCTTATATGAAACGGTCAATCCGGCCGTTGTCAATATTCAGGTAAAAGTTGATGCCCCTAATGGTGGTCAATTTGGTGGTTTTGAACTCCCCGAGGACTTTGAACTGCCCGAAGATTTCGAGCTACCTGAAGGCATGAACCCTGAAGATTTTGATCCGGAAAACTTGCCCAAAGACCATCCTTTTAACTTTGGCTACGGGCAAGGCTCTGGTTTTGTTTACGACACCCTCGGCCACATCATCACCAATAATCATGTGGTCGGTGATGCCGTAGAAATCACCGTCGTCTTTGCCGATGGCACAGAAGTGGATGCCGTCCTCGTTGGCGTTGACCCCGATTCTGACTTGGCTGTCATCAAAGTCAATCCAGATGAAGTCGAATTAACGACCGTACCGCTGGGTGATTCTGACGAATTGCGCGTGGGGCAATATGTGGTTGCCATTGGCAATCCGTTTGGGCTGTCTGGTTCGATGACCTCCGGTATTGTCTCCGGTTTAGGACGAACATTGGCCGCTGACTCTTTTGCTTCAAACGGCCGTTCCTTCTCCATTCCCGACATCATCCAAACCGACACCGCTATCAACCCCGGCAACTCCGGTGGCCCCCTGCTCAATTTGGACGGTGAGGTTGTAGGCGTCAACACCGCCATTGCCACCAAAAGCGGCGAATTCGCAGGCGTTGGTTATGTGGTTCCCGTAGAAACCGTGCACAAAGTTGTGCCACAGCTCATCGCCAATGGCGAAGTCAAGAATCCGTGGATTGGTATCTCCGGTCAGGAACTCGGCAGACAAGTGGCTGAAGCCATGAACTTAGACCCGAATCAAAAAGGGATTCTGATTGCTGAAATCGTAGACGGTGGCCCTGCCGCCAAAACCGACTTGCGCGGTAGCAATTCTGAAGTGACCATTGATGGATTCCCTGCCCAAATTGGCGGCGACATCATCATCGGCAT
>JACSSI010000880.1 GCA_014879345.1 Anaerolineae bacterium
AAATTCTGTTATAATGACGGGTAAGATTTGATTCAACCTGAGGTGAAGACATGACGCTTTATAATGATGTGCTTCGGCAGGCAGACAAACTAACTTCTGAGGAACAACTTCGCCTTATCACTTATCTGGCGGAGCAAGCACGCAAATCTGTTGGCAGTTCTCCCATGCCAAGACGCTGGCATGAAATTAGAGGGGCGGCTGCTTACCCCTTGATGGATGAAGATGCGCAAAATTGGGTATCACGCACTCGTGAAGCCAGTGATACCCAGCGTGGACAGTCCTGGCAGAACCAGGAATGACGCTTGAAGCTATGCTTGATGGTGTCACACACCTGTTCTTAGATACTGCACCCGTTATTTATTTTGTCGAGCAGCATCCCCAATACCTTCGAATCATAGAGCCGATATTTTCATTTGTTGATGAGGGACGGATAACGGCCGTTACTTCTCCCATTACCCTCTCTGAATGTTTGGTGTTCCCCTATCGTTTTAACAATACGACTCTATTCTCGGTTATCGCGGATGGAGACCCAGGCCAGTGGCACAGAGGATACCAGTAGCAGCAAAAGGGTGGGCGCGGCGGCGCGGGCGAAAAACGCCTCGCTGATATTGGCCCAGACAAGTGTGGGCAGGGTGCTGAAGCCAATAGGACTGAGCAGCAGCGTGACGGGCAGCTCTTTCATGACGGTGAGAAAAACGAGCAGACCGCCAGCCATAATCCCCGGTCGCATCAAGGGCAGGGTGACGTGCCATAAAATTGCCAGCCGCGTACCTCCCAAACTAAACCCAGCTTCTTCCAGTTCAACCGGGATTTGTGCCAGTGAACTGCGTGTCGCGCTGACAGCCTGCGGTACAAACAGCACCATAAATGCCATAATCAGCATTGGCAGCGTTTGATAAAACGGCCGGGCGAAGTTGATGCCAGCGTAGACAAACGCCAGCGCCACGACGATGCCGGGTAGGGCGTAACTGGCATAGCTGAGTCTTTCAAAGAAGGCGGCGGCTTTACCTGAATAACGTACTGCCAACAGGGCTATGGGAATCGCCACAATCAGGGCAATGACCGCCGCTGCGAAGGCGGTGCTGATAGACATCCAGGCAGGCTCGATTAAATCGGTGAAAACGGCCGTGTTTTTCTGAGTATCACCAATCGTTTGCACCAGCCAATCCTGCCGCAAACCGCGTATAACCCAGTAAAGCAGCACCAGCATGGGCATCACGAGCGAGAAGAAGGCGACGATGCTGGAAAACGCGAACGCAGGCCAGCGCCAGCGGTTGAGGGCAAAGCGTTTGCCATTTTTGCTGTTGGTGATATCAAGTGGGGTGTCGCTATCTTTTTGGCGGAGTCGGGATTCAAATAACAGGACGATACCAGTTAGTAATATTAAAACCAGTGCCAATGAGGCGGCTTCATCCAGCCGGAAGCTTTGGTATCGGTTGTAAATAACGCGGGTAAAGGTGCTGTATTGCAGTAAGGTGACTGCGCCAAAATCGCGCAGGGTGTAGAGCGCGACCAGCAGTCCGCCTGCCAAAATAGCGGGGCGCAAATAAGGCAGCAACACGTAGCGGATGAGTTGGCGTTTGGAGGCGCCGTAGGTCTGCGCTACTTCCATGAGGGTGGGATCCATGTGGCGCAGGGCAGCTTGCGTGGTGAGGAAGATGAAGGGGTAACTGATGAGGGTCAGGACGAGGAAAGCGCCTGTGAAACCGTAGATAGAGGGGAGGCGGTCGATGGCAAACGGCCGTTCCACTATCTGTTGCAATATCCCCTTAGGCGACAAAAAAGAGACAAACAAAAACGCATAAATGTAGCTGGGAATCACCAGCGGCAGAGCATGAACTACAGACCAGATTTTACGTCCTGGCAAATCGCTTCGCGTTGTTAACCAGGCTAATGGCACTGCCAGAAAGGCCGAAGCAATCGTCACACTGGCAGCCAGCAGCACTGTGTTCCCCAGAACACGCAATGTAGAGAGCCGCGTCAGCGTCTGCACTGCTTCTTGCCAGGCAGTTCCTGTGCGTACCACCAGATAAAGCGGCACGAGCAAGACCAAAAAAGCAAAAAGCGCTGCACTCATATAGAGCGCTGCGGTAAAAAGCTGATCCGGTTGAATGCTGCTGAAGCGATGCTTTACTCTCCCCAAGGGGCGAGTGCCTGTTTGCGGAAGGTCAAGCCAGTTACTTTCTATCATGCGCGAGACGAAATTTGTTGTCATAGTGTTGAAGATGCGCCTTCGCCTTCACTTTCGACAAGCTCAGGCTACGGCTGCGGCTGGTTCCTATTCGATAATGCCTAACTCGATTAGCATGTCTTGGGTGCCTTGTAAATCGGCCAGATCGCCCAGGGGAATATCAATGGCGACGGCATCGAGTTCTGCCAATGGCGGCAAATTAGAGACAGTTTGCA
>JACSSI010000881.1 GCA_014879345.1 Anaerolineae bacterium
ATACACAACTTTAAACCGCACCCGCGGCTCATTTAGAAATTGACAATCTAACGTTAACCATCGACAATTGGCGCATGATTATTTTATCGCACTACCAAACACGGCCGTTATGGGCAGCCAAAAAAAAGGGAGCGGAAACGGCCGTTATCTCCCTCGATCTCAATATCACCACCACCGAAATCGGGCTGAGCCAGGATGCCGTCTTATTGCCAGATGGGCAAATGCTGGCCTGGGATTTGGTCGCGGAAATCAATGACAACGAGTTGAGCTGCTATCAGGTTCAGGATAATGAGATTGAGAAAATTCAGTTCTTTTCTGAAACATTCAACCGTTACTACAGCCTCATGCCGACGCAGGCTGCGCCCACGATGCTCATTTCCGGCATCCCCATGCACCGCATCAAAGACACCGACCCGCATAAGGATACGCTGAGTAAAATCAAAGCGATTCTGCCTGCCACTGGTGAAATTCTGGACACGACCATGGGTCTGGGTTACACTGCAACGGAAGCCGCCAAAACCGCGAACCACGTCACCACCATCGAACTCGACCCCGCTGTTGTAGAAGTTTGCCGTTGTAATCCCTGGTCACAGGCACTGTTTGACAATCCGAAGATCACCCGCAAAATCGGCCATGCCTGGGATGTTGTTGAAGAGCTTGAAGCAGAACGTTTTACGCGCATCATCCATGACCCTCCGATGTTTAGTTTGGCTGGTGAACTGTATTCGGCGGATTTCTATCGGGAATTGTTAAGAGTGCTGAAGGGAAACGGCCGTTTATTTCATTATATCGGCGATCCCAACAGCAAATCAGGCGGGGGCGTCACCAAAGGGGTCGTGCGCCGCTTAAAAGAAGTCGGATTTAGCCGCGTCAAACCATATCCAGAAGCCTTTGGTGTGGTTGCTTACGTATAAAGAAGAAAGAGGTGTTGCCTGAGTCTGTCGAAGGCAGAACCGGGCTTCGACAAGCTCAGCCATCGGCAAGCTCAGGCTTAGACAGGCTCGAGCTTCGACAGGCTCAGCCATCGACTGACTGTAACGTTAAAAAAGAGGTCATATCTATGTCACTATTTAAAGACAAACCAACCTGGTCAAATCCCTTTTACTCTCGAGGTGAAGAAATTGCCAACAGTATCACCCATGGCATCGGTACCGCCTTGAGCATCGCGGGCTTAACCGCGCTGGTCGTGCTTGCTGTCATTTATGGGGATGTGTGGCGTGTGGTTAGCTTTAGCATTTATGGAGGCAGCCTCATTTTGTTGTACTTAGCCTCAACGCTTTACCATAGTTTGCAGCATCCCAGCATCAAGAAGGTCTTACGCAGATTCGACCATGCCGCCATTTACGTGCTGATTGCAGGCACGTACACACCCTTTTTGTTAGTCAGCTTGCGCGGCTCTTTGGGTTGGCCTCTGTTTATTTTGATTTGGGGCATGGCAGCGGCCGGTATTGTGTGGAAGATGTTCTTTTTGGGCAAACTAGAGGTGTTGGCAACGATTATCTACATTTTGATGGGTTGGATGTGTGTCTTTCTCTTCAAAGATATGATAGCGGCTATTCCGCCCTTGGGTTTAACCATGCTTATTGCAGGGGGAGTGGTTTATACGCTGGGCGTAATCTTTTATGCCTGGGAAAAACTCCCTTATAACCATGCCATCTGGCATCTTTTTGTATTGGGCGGCAGTGCTTGCCATTTTGTATCTATTGCGACTTTGATTCCCGCCTAAAAGTAAAAAACAGTTACAAAAAAACAAAAGAGCTGATTTTCCATTACGCGAAAATCAGCTCTTTTTATTTGTTTACAACGAAGCCACACCAAACGCCGCCGCCAACGCCTGCGACTCCACAGTACCCGCTTCATCGTCCCGACTGTACAAGAAGCGCGGACACGCTTCAAAATTATCAGCATAATCGCGGGGCAAGTATTCCCGCAAGAAACTGGGCCACACATTTCCCAACCCTTCAGGGGTGATGGCGGCGCGGCGGATAGTGAGGTCTTCGCTGTCTGGGTTGGGGATGGCGACGCCATCAGGCAAAATCATGCGGTCTGCCTGGACAAGAAAATAGTAGCCGTATTCATGGTACTCGTTACCATTGGCATGTTTGAAAATATTTTCAGAAAAATAAACCAACTTATCGACTGTGACGTTAGCACCCGTTTCTTCCATAATTTCGCGGTGCAGCGCCGTTAGAATCGACTCACCAAAGTCAATGCGACCGCCAATCAAGAAAGACCATTTCTTGGAATTCCATTCCGTTAGCACCAACTCCCCTTCTTCAAAAATCAGAGCGCGTACAATCACGTTGACATGTTGGTTTTCACCTTTAATCATAATCAATCCTCTTGTTAAAAATAACCAGATGTCAGTGTTCAGTGTTTAGTTTTCAGAGTTCAGCGGGTGGTTAC
>JACSSI010000882.1 GCA_014879345.1 Anaerolineae bacterium
CCCGCCCACTCATCGACATACATCAGGTCGTCAAGACCTATCACAGCAGTGCCGGTGATTTTACTGCGTTAAAGGGGGTTGACCTGACGATAGATGAAGGCGAGTTCGTTGCCATCATCGGCAAGTCAGGGTGTGGCAAATCGACCTTGATCAACATGATCACGGGGATCGATAGGCCAACAGCAGGCGAGGTATGGGTGAATGGAACGGCCGTTCATACCCTAAATGAAGGTCAAATAGCTGAATGGCGGGGGCGGGAATTGGGTGTTATCTTCCAATTTTTTCAACTGCTGCCTACCCTGACCCTCATGCAAAATGTCATGCTGCCCATGGACTTTTGCCGCACCTACCCCATCCCCCAACGACGGGAACGCGCCATGCACCTGTTGCACCTGGTGGGCCTGGCGGATGTAGCCCATAAATTGCCTTCCTCCGTCTCCGGAGGACAGCAGCAGCTCGCCGCCATCGCCCGCGCCCTCGCCAACGATCCCCCCATCCTCGCCGCCGACGAGCCAACTGGCAACCTCGATTCTGCCACCGCTGAAATCATCTTCCAGCTTTTCAACCAACTCATCGACCAGGGCAAAACCATCCTCATGGTGACACATGACCCAGACAAAGCGAAGCGCGTCAGCCGAGTGGTGACAATCGCTGATGGCGAAATTATCAAAAGCAATCTAACCACAGAGACACAGAGAACGCAGAGTTTTAAACCGGTTTTCTCTGCGTCCTCCGCGCCTCTGCGGTAAAAGAATTTTATGAACATCAAACCACGCTATAAAAAAGTATTCGCCGACCTGTGGGGCAACAAATCACGCACGGTACTGGTGGTGCTGTCGATTGCCATCGGCGTATTTGCCGTGGGTATGGTCGCCAATGCCTACCTTATTCTGGAAGAGGCCAGCACCGTTGGCTACCAGACCGTCAACCCGACCAGCGCCTTCATCGTCGCTTCCCCGTTTGATGACGAGTTGGTGGACAGCATCCGCGCCATGCCTGAAGTGGCAGAGGCGGAAGGGAAACGGGTGCGCGAGGTGAGGATGGAACTAAACGGCCGTTCCTACTCCACCACGCTCTCTGCCCAGGATTACGAAAATGCACGCGTGAACTTGCTGCAATCGACCGGCGGCAAAGCCATCCCTGGTGACCACGAGTTGTTAATTGACCAAACGGCCGTTGCCCTCACCGAATTTAAAATTGGCGATACCGCCATCGTCGAAATGAACGACGGCCGACACTACGAAATGACCATCGTCGGCACCGTGCGCGACCAGAACAGCAATCCCTCCATCAACAGCGGCGGTATCAACGCCTACACCACCCTCGACACCTTCGAGTGGCTTGGCGAAAGCGCTGACTACAATTACCTGCTCTACGTCGCCGCCGAAAACCAACACGACCGCGCCTACATTCAGGCCCTCACCGGCGACATCAAAGACAAAATCGAAAAAAGCGGCCACATCGTCTTCTTCACCCTCGTCTTCTCTGAACCCGGTGTCAGCCCGACCAAATTCATCATCCAATCCATCCGTTCCGTACTGGGAATTTTGGCCTTCGTATCGCTGGCCTTGAGCGCCTTCCTCGTATTCAACACCATGTCGGCGCTGATATTGCGGCAGATCGGCTACATCGGCATCATGAAAGCAGTAGGCGGCTTGACGCGGCAGTTGGTGGGCATGTATTTGCTGATGGTTGCCCTGTTTGGGCTGTTATCATTCGCTGTCGCCGCCCCGTTAGCCGCTCTTGCCGCCCAAAAATTTGCAGAGTTCATCGGCAGTCCTGCCCTGATGGACTTGCGCCTCGCGCCTTTCCGCATCCGCCCTGAAATCTTTGCCCTGGAGCTAACCGTCAGCCTGCTCGTGCCTATCCTGGCGGCACTGCCAGCTATCTGGCGCGGCACGCGGGTGACGGTGTTTACCGCGCTCAATTCCACCGGACTAAGCCAGGAAAACTTGAGCAACAGTCTGCTGGAACGACTGATCGAACGGCTCCATTTTATGACAGGGCCATGGCTGCTCTCGCTGGGAAATGTGATGCGCAATCGGGGCAGAGCTTTGTTGACGCTAGGCACACTCGTCTTGGGCGGTGCGGTGTTCATCGGCGTTCTCAGTGTGGGCGCCTCGTCTGAGCGAACCGTGTCTGAACTGGGGGATGCATTTCAATTTGATGTGCAGGTGGAGTTTGAACGGCCGTATCGACTGGCGCAAATTGAAGAGTATGCCTTGCACGTCCCAGGTGTGGAACGAGTGGAAGGCTGGACGGCCGTTTCTGGCGCTATCATCAATGAAAATGGTGAAGAAGGCAACTCGATGACAATCCTGGCTCCGCCCGGCGGCAGCGACCTCACCCACCCCAAAATTGTGGCAGGTCGCTGGTTGCAGCCTGGAGATGAAAATGCGTTGGT
>JACSSI010000883.1 GCA_014879345.1 Anaerolineae bacterium
TCAAAAAATCTGGACGCCGGTGGCTTCTTAGAACGCATTTTCCTGAATGCCCAGGCGCCCGGCCGCTGGGAAAAAGACGCAGAGACCGGGCAAGAAACGTTTGTACCAACCCCATTACAGATCGGGCCTGGCCTATCCACATTCATCGAAGGCATCGAACAAGAACACAGCGACGGCAGTGTGACCCGTGCCACGCCCTCAGTCAACTACAGGGAACCGGCCAAGCCAGAGGCATTCACATTTACAGCAGCGGATTACGAGCGTGATATTCTCATGCAATGCGACCAATTGCACCGCGCGATGGAAGGAAACGCACAGGTCAGCGGTGTCAGCCGTATTCAAGCGAAGGACACCTTTCGCCAAAGTCTGGGCAAAACAAAAACCGAAACAGACAAGGCAATCTCCTGGATGCTGGAAACATTCCTTGCTCTCACCGCTGCGTTATCTGGCCAGCCCGGCCGCTTTGATGGCTTGCGCATCATTGGCAGCGCCCAACTGGATTTAGGCGTTGTCACCCAAGAGGAGCATGCTCAAAATCTGGCAGCTTATGCGGCCAAATTACAGTCACGAGAAACAACAATGGCTAATATTGGCATCGACGATGTGGAGGCTGAGGTTCTGCGCATCAATGATGCGATGGGAGGCGTAAATGCAGACGACGAAGACCCAGAAGAAACCGCTGTCGAGTAAAAAACTCTCGTTACCCGATGGGGCGCTGAATCTGGCGAAACACACAGCCGGATTGCCACGCGGAAACTATATTATCCTCCTAAAGCGCACTGATGGTGGCGTGTTCTTCGATGTAGTTGGCGAAATTGCCACTTGTTTTTCAGAGCCATCTAGTTAGAATTTTTTGCATTACCAATTTTCGTGGCTGATGGGCTTTATACCCCACCAGGACACGCCAGGACCATCAGACACACGGCGTCCAGGTTAGCACAAGGTGCTGCCCGGACGCCGTTTTTTTTTACATCGGTCAGGCCAAGGGCCAACCCCACCATTCTCAAGGAGAATTTTATATGAAGTTCATGCATCAGTACCGTCTGTACTCACCTAACAGCCAACCTAATGGCGGCAGTGGTGGCGATAATAATCAAAACGATCAGGGCAACCAGAGCGACGGTTCCGATGGTGGCAACGGAAGTCAAAACGGCAATCCGAACGTCAACCAGAGTTACCAAAACCTTTTGCAACGCCAAGGAAATGACACGAGCGCTATCTCCTGGCTGCTTTTTAACGAAAACCACCAGCACCGGCAAACCATCAACAGCCTGCAAAGCCAAGTCCAGGAACTGCAAGGCCAGATTCCCTCAAACGGCTCGGTTGTGCTGGACGGCGACGCCGCCAGCTTATGGGCTTCGTACCAGGCATTAGGAACGCCAGAGGAAATCTCGACGCAGCGTGATGCATACAACACGCTGCAAACGGATTTATCGTTACGTGATGCCGCAGACCTGCATGGATACAAGGTGTCTGTGCTGAAGACGCTGGTTAGCAATGATGGTTTAACGATTGAAGTGCGTGATAGCGATAACGGCCGTTCTGCCTTCGTCGTCACCCCCGAAGGCGAAGCGGACATCGCCTTGCCTGCTTATGCAGACAGTCACTGGCAAGATTTCGCACCCTCCCTTGCTGCCAAACAGCAACAAGGCGCAGCCTTTTTCAAGCAAAATACTGGCGGCAAACAATCACCCGCCAGTGCAATCCAGGCAGAACTTAACAAACGTTACGATCTGCCTGCCTAATTTTTATTCACAAGGAGATACGCCTCATGGCAAAAATGTTAGTTAGTAATAATCAAATCAGTTCACCCGCCTGGGCTGGCGACTTTATCAGCCGCGACCATTTAGTCCCAGGCGGAGCCAATGTCAATCCAGAGCTTTTCAATGCGGCTAATGCGGTGGCGGCCGCAGTCATTGGCGACCACAATGCCAATGCGGTGTCCGTAAACGTAGCCCCGCTATCAGGGTCAATACCCGCCGGTGCCATTCTGCGCGTTGATCGCCCTGGCGTTTTTGCCCGACTGGCAACCCCCGCCGCCGAAGGCGACGTAGCTCTGAATGTAGAGCCTCTATCTGCCCTCATTAACGATGGCAGCACAGCAATCTACGAGGGTACAGGCAAAAAAGTAGTACAGTCTGGCACGGCCATTGGTCGCACCTTTGACGAGCGCGATGGCGGCGAAGCCTTCGGACTAGCAGACGCTGGTGACGAGGAAATATATCTGGTTGCCTTCGAAAACCCGGATGTCGAGCGAAATCCAGTGGTAGAGCTATACCGCCACGGTTCAGTTGTCAAAGAAAACTTTTTGCCAAATTTCGCCTCCCTTGTTGACTCTGGTGTTATCGACTTTATCCGCGCCAACTACACCACGACAATCGGCGAGGCGTAAGCCAGCCCAC
>JACSSI010000884.1 GCA_014879345.1 Anaerolineae bacterium
GGAAGGAACTCATCTTGTTTGATAATGCCTACCAACGTGATGAAGGTGAGTGGATACATGAGGATGCGCTGGTACCAACAGAGGGTGCAGGGGACAAACCCGGCAACTTCGCTAAAGTACAGGCTGCCCAATGTGGCCGTCACAGCCACAACCAGCGCCAGAATACCGCCATAATCCTGTAGAAATAGCCAGACTTTGGTTTTGTTCATGGTTGTTTGCTTTATTCTGAAGTCGCATTGGCTAATGCGGCCTCGATCATCGGTTGCAGTTGGTCAAAGGGGATGGCGCCTTCAACCTTTTCTCCGTTGATAAACAGGGTTGGCGTCGAGCGCACGCCCCGTTCCTGACCGGCGGCCGTTGCTGCCTGTACTTCGTTCCGGTATCTACTGGAATCCAGACAGGCATTAAACGCCGCCTTATCCAGGCTCAGAGCGGCGGCAAACGCCTGGAGCGTATCATCACGAAAAGCGCCCTGGTTTTCGCCGCGCTGGTTGGCGAAGAGCGTGTCATGGTAGGGCCAGAACTGGCCTTGTTCATTGGCGCAGGCGGCCGCTTCCGCTGCGCGGTTGGATTCTGGCCCAATCACGGCAAAGTTTTTATATTCAAAACGAACCAGACCGCTGCCTGCATAAACTTCTTCTAACTGACGCCCCGCGCCAGTGGCAAATTGCCGGCAGAATGGTCATTGAAAGTCGCCGAACTCTTCTACAACCACCGGGGCATCGGCTGGCCCCCAGGCCATGCCATCGGCGTCAGGCGGCGGCGTGAGGGATTCTGGTAGCGTAACATCTTCGGGGGTGGGGCGGGTGATCTGCCGCGCCAGGAACCCAATGGCCACCAGGGCTATCAGGCTGCCGGTGACAACCACGGCCGTCACAAGACGTTGCCTTTTCTGTCTGGCTTGCATTTCTTGCCGGCGCACCCGCACCGATCGAGTTGATTTTTTTGTCATGTCAATCTTTCCTGAAAGTATCAAAGCCGGCGTAAGCCGGCATCTGGTTTGCGTTTATTCCCGGCGCAGCGCCAAAAAGCGATACCGGGATGGATTACGTGAGCAGGTCAGCCAGGGGGTATTGGTTAGATGGTGCGTGGAGGCGGGGTGTGCGGTGCGGTTACGGCCGTTTGCGGCCACAGCGCATCCATGAAAAAGGTGAAGGAGGGGAGGAGGACGGCCGTCACCAGAGTGGGCGCGGACCCAATAAGGGAGCCACAATTGCAGATGTGAACGTGAATGGTATGGGAAATGGCCGACTGGTCGCTCTCGGGACAGGGGTCTATACGACCCAGGCTGGCCGTTTGCGCCAGATCGTTCATCCGGCACCCAGGCGAATCGGCCCAACTGAAGGGGGCCACCAATAATAAAACAGCCATTACTGCCAACACAATTCTCGTCATTGTGAACATTATAACAAACTCAGGCAGGGTAAACCAACAGATAGAATCCGCCAAGGACAGCGCAGTAAACCGCAAAAAGATAGAGACTGTGTTGGCGTAACCAGTACAACAGAAAGTAAATACAGGCGTAACCAGAAACGGCCGCTGTCAGGAACACCGTGACGATGACAGGTAGCTGTGCCGCCAGGTCATCCGCCGCCAGGATGTCTGCCAGACCCAAAATGCCCGCACCTAAAATCGCCGGTATGCCGAGAAGGAAGCTGAAACGGGCCGCATCAGTCCGATCTAATTCCCGCCACAAGCCGGCCGTTATCGTACTGCCGCTGCGAGAAATTCCGGGTAAAAGAGCCAATACCTGCACAAAACCGATGATCATCGTATCCAACCAACTCATGTGAGCCAGTTTTTTCTGCCCCGAATACAATCGCTCACCGATTACCAGGATAACGGCCGTTACCAGCAAAAAGAATGCTGCTGCGGACGGCGAGTCGAAAACAGCCTCTAAAAAATCAGACAATAGCAGACCCGCAACAACAATGGGAATTGAAGCCGCAACAATATACCAGCCCAGGCGTGCATGTGTGTTCTCCAAAGGTTTGCCCTTTCGTAACCCAGTGGCAACACCCCTGATAATTTGACTCAGATCTTGACGAAAATAGATTAAGACCGCGACCAGTGTTCCGATATGCGCCACGGCGACAAGAGAAAGCGTTGGCAGTGGCAGGTTGAATATAGCGGGTATCAAAATGAGATGCCCGGAGCTGGAAATGGGTAAAAATTCAGTTACGCCTTGAATAAGGCCAAGCAAGAGGGCTTCAAACACATTCATATCATTCTTCTCCCTGATTTGCGAGCGGTGACGTATCCACACGCATTAATGTCAACCGCAGAAAGGTTTCTTGGGTAATGCGGCCGTCTCCGGCCACAAGCTGTAATCGCTGAAACCCATTGTCATGGGGGCGGGTGTACATCCCCAGGATGAGTGGATAGATGCCGCCCGGTGTT